>NZ_JBJHAQ010000010.1:0-125509 GCF_054051115.1 Modestobacter sp. SYSU DS0904
GTGCGGAGATGGCAGGACTGTGATGAGACACGCCAGCGCCAACTGGCGGTCAAGCTCCTGATCAGGCCAACGTCTCCGGCCGGGCCGGTGCCGGCAGCAGCAGACGGACAAGTCGGCTCAAAGGCACCAAGCCAGTCAGACCAAGGGTCACGCCCACTACTGCCGGCCGCCAGCCCATCACCATCAGACCGGCCCGGCCATGCTCACAGTCAGTCCAGCTGCAGGCCGGCGAGCGGGGACTCGTCGCAGATCTTCGCCGGCGGGATCGACGGCATGCCCAGCAGCGTGGGCTGGCCGCGCACCGGTCCCTTGTGCGAGTGGTCGAGGTGGCTCTTGGGTGTGACCAGCTCGAGGTCCCGGGCCGCCAGCGCGCTCTCCCCGTAGCCCTGCACGCACTCGGGGTCGGGCCCGTCCAGCGGGAGGCCGGTGAAGAACTTCGCCGCCATGCAGCCACCGCGGCAGGCGTCGAAGTGGGCGCACTTGGTGCAGGCGCCACCGGTCTGCGGGTTGCGCAGGTCGGTGAACAGCTCGCTGGTCTGCCAGACCCGCTGGAAGCCGCCCTCGCTGCGCACGTTGCCGGCCAGGAAGTTCTCGTGGATGGCGAACGGGCAGGCGTAGACGTCACCGACCGGGTCGATCAGGCAGACGACCCGGCCCGCGCCGCACAGGTTCAGCCCGGGCAGGGCCTCGCCGAACGCGGAGAGGTGGAAGAACGAGTCGCCGGTGAGCACGTTGTCGCCGTTGGCCAGCAGCCAGGTGTAGAGGTCCTTCTGCTGGGCCATCGTGGGGTGCAGCTGGTCCCAGACGTCGGCCCCGCGGCCGGACGGTCGCAGCCGGGTGATCCGGAGCTGGGCGCCGTAGTGGTCGGTGAGCTCCTTGAACTGGTCGAGCTGCCCGGCGTTCTCCCGGGTGACGACGACGGAGACCTTGAAGTCCTTCATCCCGGCCTCGGCCAGGTTCTCCAGCGCCTTCGTGGCGGTGGCGAACGAGCCGGCGCCGCGGACCCGGTCGTTGACCTCGGCGGTGGCGCCGTCGAGGGAGATCTGCACGTCGACGTAGTCGGTGCGGGCCAGCTGCGCGGCGCGGGTCTTGTCCAGCTTCACGCCGTTGGTGGAGAACTTGACCCCGACGTCGTGCCCGATCGCGTAGTCGAGCAGGTGCCAGAAGTCCGGCCGGACGGTGGGCTCGCCGCCGCCGACGTTGACGTAGAAGACCTGCATCCGCTGCAGCTCGTCGATGACCGCCTCGGCCTCGGCGGTGGACAGCTCGCGGGGGTCGCGCCGTCCGGAGGAGGACAGGCAGTGCACGCACGCCAGGTTGCAGGCGTAGGTGAGCTCCCAGGTCAGGCAGATCGGGGCGTCGAGGCCGTACTCGAACTGGTCGATCAGCTTGCCGCCGACGGGGCGGTCGGGGGCGGGGCGGGACGGCAGCACTGCGGTCACGCGGGGCTCCTTCTCTCGATCATCTGCGACCGGGCGAGCGTCGCGAGCGCCGTCACGTAGGCCGGGTGCTGGGCCTCGGGCACGCCGCACGCGACGAGGGTGGCGGGGACGTCCGGGTGCTCCTCGAGCGCGGTGACGACGGCGACCAGCGGCTTCGACTTGAGGAAGGACAGCTTCCGGTTGCCGAAGTGGTAGACCAGCGCGCCGAAGGGCTCGGGCCGCAGCGCCACCGACGGCGACTTGCGCCAGGGCACGGAGGCGTCGAAGGGGATCTCGTCAGCGGGGACGGTCACCGGCTCCGCGGCCGGCTGTGCGCCGGCAGCGGAGTCGGTCACCAGTGCGGCGTCGATCAGTACACCCCGCACATGCCGTCGATGGAGACCTCCTCCACGAGGGACTCCTCGACGAGGGCCTCCTCCGCGGGCGCGGCGTTCTCGATCTGGCTGTCCTGCTGCGTGGTCTCGGGCACCATTGCCTCCGGGTGAGCTGGGTCACGTGGACTCCGGCGACGCTAGGTGACACCCAGTGCCACGGACAAGGGCAACGAGGCCGACTTTCCGTACGGCGGAAGAGAGAGGATGGCGGGCGTGGTCGAGACGATGGTCGGGGATGCGCGGGACCTGACGCGAGCCCGGATCGAGCAGGCCGCCCTGGAGCTGTTCACCGGCACCGGCTTCGAGCAGGTGACCACCGACGAGGTCGCCGACGCCGCCGGGATCAGCCGTCGGACCTACTTCCGGTACTTCGCCACCAAGGCCGACGCGGTGTGGGGCGACTTCGCCGGCCACGTCCAGCGCCTGGAGGCCCGGCTGGCCGCCACCGACGGCCGGCAACCGGTGATGGCCTCGATCTGCGCGGCCTACGTGGAGGTCAACGACTACGCCGAGGCCGATCTGCCGCTGCTGCGGCAGCGGATGCGGCTGATCCTCACCGAGCCGGCGCTGCAGGCGCACTCCCAGGTGCGCTACGCCGAGGTCGACCGGGTGGTGGCCGAGCACGTGGCCCGGCGCACCGGGACGACGCCGGGCGGGCTGCTGCCCCGGCTGGTGGCCACCAGCACCCGGGCGGCGGCGACGACGGCCTTCGAGGTCTGGCTCGCCGACGGCGAGATGACCCTGGCGGCCTCGCTGCACAGCGCCTTCGACCAGCTCGCCGCCGGGTTCCCGGCCCTGCGCCGCTGACCGAGCCACCCGTCCGGGGGACGCCCCCCGGCAGGCCCGTCCAGCGCCCGCAGCGCCCGGCCGATCGAACAGCCATGCCCACTGCGCGCCCGGCACCGGCGCCTCGCCCGGCGCGTACCCGGACGCGCCGCTCGGACCTCGTCGCCGACCAGGTCCGCCGGCACGTGACCGCCCGGGCCCGCACCTCAGGGCTCGCGGTCGGCTCGGTGGCTGCGGTCGGCTACCCGGGCTGGGCCGTCCTCGACGCCGCCCTGGAGCCCGCGGCCTCCGGCCGACTGCTCGTCGTGCGCGCCATCGGCACCCTGGTGATCTGGACGCTGCTGCTGGTGCTGTGGCGCCGATCGGTAGGTCACGAGCGCCCTGGCGCGCTGGTCTTCGCCCTCCTCGCGGTGGTCCAGGTGACGAGCGCGTGGATGCTGACCGAGGTGCAGCACCTGGAGTTCTACCTGCTGGCGGCGTCCCTGGCGCTGCACGGCAGCGGTGTGCTGCTGGTGGTCCGCCCCCGGTGGACCGTCCGCCTGGTGCTGTGCACGTGGGCTGCGTTCCTCGTCGCGGTCGCGGTCGACCCGACACCCGTGGGCTCCCGGCTCATCGTCGCCGTGCTCGTGTTCCTGGCCATCACCAGCATGGTGGTGCTGCTGGCCCACTGGCGACGCTGGCGGCTGGCCGTGGGCGAGTTCATCGCTCGGCAGCAGCTCGAGGCCGAGCAGCGCCGCACCCAGCAGCTGCTCGTCCAGCTGGAACGGCTCAGCCACGAGGACCCGCTCACCGGCCTGGCCAACCGCCGCCGCTGGGACGCCGAGCTCGCCGAGTGCTGCGCCCGGGCCCGGGAGACCGGCGACCAGCTGACGGTCGTGCTGCTGGACGTCGACCACTTCAAGCGCGTGAACGACCGGCTCGGCCACGCGGCCGGCGACGCGGCCCTGCAGGCGGTGGCCGGCCTGCTCCACAGTCGGGTGCGCACCGGTGACCTGGTGGCCCGCCTGGGCGGGGACGAGCTCGCGGTGCTGCTGCCCGGGGCGGGGGTGGCGGACGGCGTCCGGCTGGCCGAACGGATCCGGGCCGACTCGCACGACCTGCGCCCCGAGGGGTTCACCGACCCCGGGGTCAGCCTGTCGCTCGGCGTCGCCGCCGCCGTGGGCGCCGGGGCGGACCCACGCGGGCTGCTGGCCTCGGCGGACGCCCAGCTCTACCGGGCGAAGGGCAGCCGGGACGCCGTCCGGGCGGCCCGGACGGCGCTCGCCTGACCGACGACGCGTTCACGACGCCGAGCCACACAGCCGGAGGGTGGCAGGCCGCGACGCCGGCCACCAACGCCTGCGCCGCGGCCGGGTCTCAGACCGTCGGGTTCTTCTGGGAGACCCCGCGCAGCACCTCGGCCGGGCGCTGCTGCTCCCCCGCATAGGAGCTGACCACGACCAGGGCCCCGGTCAGCGCCGGGATGACCCACTGGAGCTGGTCGAGCCGCTCCTGGGCGACGGCGACCTCGGCGCGGGCCCGCTTGGCCGGCCGGGTACCCCGCCTGGAGGGGGTGGCGCCCCCGGCGGCGACGATCCGGCCCAGCGCACGGCTGTAGGCGGTGACGCCGAGGGCCGCGGCGGTGAGCGCGGTCTTGGCGACCGACATGCCACCGGCGCCCTGCTGCTGGGCGACGCGCTGCTTGTTCGCCTGGAGCTGGCCGACGCTGCCGATCAGGTGCGCGCCGATCGCCGCGGCGTTGACCGGCGTCCACCGGTTCCAGCCCTCGTTGGCGACGGCGCCGGTGGCCTTGGCGCTGCCGGCTGCGCCGGACGCCGGGTTGAGCGCGACGGCGTTGGCGAGCGTGCCACCGAACCAGGCCGCGAGGCCGACGTCGTGCAGAGAGCGGGAGAGGGTGTTGCGGGCCATGATCGAACTCCAGTGGTCGAAGGAGGACGGCGGCCGGGGCGGTCGCCGCGCACGAGCGGCCCGGTACCCCGTGGTCCCGCATCCCACCCGCCGACACGCCATCGGCCGCCGACCGTGGCAGCCTCGGGGCATGGCCGACGCCGACCTGAACTTCTACTTCGACCCGGTGTGCCCCTTCGCCTGGATGACCAGCAAGTGGGTGCGGCTGGTGCAGTCCCAGCGCGACTACACCGTCGACTGGCGGTTCATCTCGTTGCGGCTGGTCAACGCGCACGTCGACTACGACGCCCAGTTCCCGCCGGAGTACGAGGCCGGGCACACCGCCGGGCTCCGGCTGCTGCGGGTGGCCGCCCGCACCCGGGACGAGCACGGCCGGGCCGCCGTCGGCACGCTCTACGAGGCGATCGGGCAGCGGGTCTTCGACACCGCACCCGACCCGGGGGCCCGCGACGGCGACCGGGGCACCCGCGGCTACCTGACCCCGGTGCTGGAGCGCGCCGGCCTCCCGGTCGAGCTGGCCGACGCCCTGGAGGACACCTCGTACGACGCCGTCGTCCAGGCGGAGACCGACGAGGCGCTGGCGCTGACCGGCAAGGACGTCGGGACGCCGATCCTGCACGTGCAGCCGCCGGCCGGGCTGGCGTTCTTCGGCCCGGTGATCAGCCGGCTGCCCGCCGAGGAGGACGCCGTCCGGCTGTGGGACCACGTCGTCGGCCTGGCCGGCTTCCCCGGCTTCGCCGAGCTCAAGCGGAGCCTGCGCGAGCTGCCCCAGCTGCGCGGGCTCGGCGTCGAGGAGGGTCAGGTCGGCGCGCAGGAGGACTGGCACGGCGGCAGCCGCCGGCAGCACAAGTAGGGGGAGACTGCCCCGGTGAGCAGCCTGACCCACACCGAGTCCGTCGTCGTCCACGCCACGCCCGAGGCGCTCTACGACCTGGTCTCCGACGTCACCCGCACCGGCGAGTGGAGCCCGGTATGCACCGCCTGCTGGTGGGACGAGGGCGCGACCGGGCAGGTGGGTGACTGGTTCACCGGCCGCAACGAGGTGCCCGGCCGCAGCTGGGAGACCCGCAGCCAGGTGGTCGCCGCCGACCGCGGGCGCGAGTTCGCCTGGCTGGTCGGCGGGAAGCTGGTCCGCTGGGAGTTCACCATGACGCCGGTCGAGGGCGGCACCCGGCTGACCGAGTCCTGGGAGTTCCTGCCCGCCGGGCAGCAGTTGTTCGCCGAGCGGTTCGGCGACCAGGCCCAGGCGCAGATCGACGACCGCACCCGGGCGGCGCACGAGGGCATCCCGGCCACGCTCGCCGCGATCAAGCGCATCGCCGAGCGCGGCTGACTCAGCCGGCCAGCCACGCCCGCAGGCCGGTGAGCAGCCGGTCGACGTCGGCGTCGTCGCTGTAGGGGGCGAGGCCGACGCGCAGGCCGCCGGTGTCACCCAGCCCCAGGTGGCGGCTGGCCTCCAGCGCGTAGAAGGAGCCGGCGGGGGCGTTGACGCCCCGCTCGGCCAGGAACCGGTGGGCGTCGGCGGCGTCCCGGCCGGCGAAGGTCAGCAGCAGCGTGGGGGTGCGCCGGCCGGCGCGGGACCACAGGGTGACGCCGGGCAGCTCCCGGACGCCGTCCTCGATGCGCACCCGCAGCCGGTCCTCGTGCTCCTCGACGGCGGCCATCGCGGCGGTGAGCCGGCTCCGCCGGTCGCCCTCCGGGCCGGCGATCCCGGCCAGCACGTCGACGGCGGTGGTGGTGCCGGCGAGCAGCTCGTAGGGCAGCGTGCCCAGCTCGAACCGCTCGGGGACGGCGTTCGTCGAGGGCAGCAGCTTGTCCGGGTGCAGCGTCTCCAGCAGCGCCGGGGCGGCGACCAGGCAGCCGCAGTGCGGGCCGAGGAACTTGTACGGCGAGCAGACGAAGAAGTCCGCGCCCAGCACGGTGACGTCGACCGGGGCGTGCGCGGTGAGGTGGACGCCGTCGACCCAGACCAGCGCGCCGGCGTCGTGGGCGAGTGCGCTGATCGCGGCGACGTCGGGGCGGGTGCCGATCAGGTTGGAGGCGCCGGTGACGGCGACCAGCCGGGTCCGCTCCGACAGCAGCGCGCCGACGGTGGCTGCGTGGAGCTCCCCGGTGGCGGGGTCGAAGTCGGCCCAGCGCACGGTCGCGCCGCGGGCCTCGGCGGCCTGCACCCAGGGCCGGATGTTCGCGTCGTGGTCGAGCCGGGTGACGACCACCTCGTCGCCCGTGCCCCAGCCGGCCGAGAGCACCCGGGACAGCTCGTATGTCAGCGCGGTGGCGCTGCGGCCGAAGACGACGCCGCCCGGCTCGCCGCCGGTGAGGTCCGCGACCGCCTGCCGGGCTTCCCGCACCACCGCGTCGGCGTTCCGCTCGGCCTGGGTGACCGAGCCGCGGTTGGCCATCGGCGCGGTCATCGTCGCGGCGACCGCCTGCGCCACGGCCAGCGGCGTCTGCGAGCCGCCCGGCCCGTCGAAGTGGGCGGCCCCGCCCCGCAGGGCCGGGAACTGGGCACGCAGCGCGGCGACGTCGAAGCTCACCGGATCACGCTAACCGCGGTCGTCGGCCGGGACAGATCCGGCCGACCCGTGGTTGCCATACTGGAAAACTCGTCTCATACTTTCCGACATGGAAAACTCGTGGCGCAGCGAGACGGACCCCGAAGCTGCCCGGCGGGCGCTGGCCGTGGCGGACGGGGCCAGCGCAGCCGGCGCTCGACGCGCCGTGCGGCCCTGGTGGTACCACCCCGCCCTCGGCGGCTGCCTGGCCCTCGTCTTCGCGTCCTTCAGCTTCGACCTGAGCACGCCCGTGGTCGCGGCCTTCGTCGTCCTCGTCGTCGCCATCTCCGCAGGCGCCCGGTCGGCGACGGGAGCCGCCCCCCACCGCTCGTACCTCAGCCGGGCGACCAGGGGCCCCAGCGTCGCCTTCGTCGTCCTCACCGTCGCACTGTTCGCCGTCGGTCTCGTGCTGGAGCGGGCAGCTGACCTGACCGGTGCGATGGTCGTCTGCGGCCTGGCGGTCCTGGTGCTCACGGTGATCACCGGCCGGCGGGTGGACCGGGCGAGCGCCGAGCAGCGAGCGAGCCGGGACCACGGGTGACCCAGCCGGCCTTCGACGAGGTGATCCACCCGGAGAACCGGTTGCGCCTCTGCGCGATCCTCAGCTCCGTCGAGGCGCTGGCCTTCGCCGAGGTCCGCGAGGCCCTGGCCGTGAGCGACTCAGTGCTCAGCAAGCAGGCCAAGATCCTGCAGGAGGCCGGCTACCTGACCATCCGCAAGGAGTCGGGCAACCGCCACGTCCGGGTCTGGCTCGAGCTCACCCCCCGTGGACGGGAGGCCCTGGCCGGCCACCTCGCCGCGCTGCGCTCCATCGCCCAGCTGGCCAGCTCGCCGACGTGACGCGGAGCCGCCGCACGGGACGGGGGCTCTACGAGTGGGTCTCTCCGGCCCGGAGGCGACCGGTCAGTCCGGCGATCCGGGCCCGGAGGGTGGCGCAGCCGGGCGCGTGCGTCCAGCGCTGCGGGAAGATGCCCGCGTGTCGGGAGCGCAGCCGGTCGTGCGGGTGGCGGGGCCGGACGACGTCCCGGCCATCTGCCGCTTCGGTGCGGCGCACGTCCCGCCGCACTACGCGCCGCTGATCGGCCCGGAGGCCGCGGCCGACCAGGTCCGCACCTGGTGGAGCGAGACGGCGATCGGCTCGGCCGTGACCGCCGGGCTGGTGGTCGTCGCCGAGGCCGGCGGACAGCTGCTCGGTGTCGCCCAGCGCGGCCGCAGCGGCGCCGACCACGTGGTCTGGAAGCTGTACGTCCACCCCGGGCACCGCGGCCGGGGGCTGGGCCCGCAGCTGCTCGATGCCGTCATCGGCCAGCTGCCGGACGACGCCGAGCGGCTGTGCATCGAGCACTTCGCGGCCAACGAGCGCGCGAGCGCGTTCTACGAGCGGGCGGGCTTCACCGTCGAGCGCATCGAACCGAGCCCCACCGGCGACCCCGCCCGCGCGATCGTCTGGCGCGCCCGCCCGCTGGACCGTCAGGGCGCTGAGGAGCCCCGCCACACGTAGGTGCAGTCGGGCTCCCGCTCCTCGTTGCGGCCGCCGTCGTCCTCGTCGACCAGGACGAAGCCCGCCGCCTCGTAGAACCGCCGGCCACGGCGGAGAAGCCGACGATGCGCTCGCCGTGCTGGGCGACCCGGACCCGCTGCTCGGCCAGCACCACGTGCGCGATCCACCAGCGGGTGGCCGCCTCGTCGTGCGGGGTGGCCAGCCAGGGCATCGCGACCGCCCGCGAACGCCGGAGCAGCGCGGTCAGCTCATCGGCGTCGCCCGGCTCTCCGTCCCGGAGCCCTCCGCCCCACCCGGTCATCACCTCACACCCCCGTCCGCTGGGCCACTGGTCCTCAGCTGCTGGGGCACCCTGCCAGTCGACGAGCTGGACGATCACGCCGTTGGGGTCCCGGACCTGGAAGGCGCGCTCACCCCACTCCTCGACGGTCAGCGGCATGGTGATGGCGACCCCGGCCGCCTGCAGGCGCGCCAGTTCGCCCTCCAGGTCGTCAACGGTGAACGCCAGGATCAGGCCACTCGCGTGCTCGTCGCGCTGGTCGGCCGGCAGCGTGGCCAGGCCCCTGCGCAGGAAGACCACGTTCAGGCCGGCGTCGGCCCGCGAGAGCGAGGCGAACCCGTCGGCGACCATCTCCTCGGCGAAGCCGAAGTGCTCGGCGAGGAAGGCGCGAGCGACGAGCAGTGGTGGGCGGCCAACGCGCCGCTGCTGAGTCAGGTGTTCGACGAGGAGTACCACCCCCTCGCCGTCCGGGTCGGCACGGCCGCGGGGGCCGCCCACGGCAGCGCGCACGACCCCGACCACGCCTACCGCTTCGGCATCCAGCGAGTGCTGGACGGCCTCGCGCCACTCATCGCCGACCAGCGGCCGTGAGCCGGCGCCGCCCACCTCACCCGGTCACGACGAGCGCGACTCGAGCAGCTGCCGGCCCGGCCCGGCCAGCTCCGTCAGCACAGCGGTGCGACCGCAGGCGGCCAGGAGCAGGTCGATGCCGCGGCCGCAGGCCTCGGCGCCGTCGCCCGCCGACCAGTCCAGGTCGGTGGCCACCAACCGCAGGCCGCGCAGCCGGCCCCGGGGGACGAACCCGACCGGCCGCCCGGTGGTGACGAACTCCAGCGCGACCCGCACGGCCGCCGGGTCCGGGTCGAACGGCAGCCCGAGCGGGAGCCGCATGTCGCCCTCGTGCACCAGCACCTCGGCCAGCGGCGCCCGCGGCCCGGTGACCGGCGGGGTGAACCGGCTCTCCGCCCGCTCCCGCAGCAGCGCCACCGTCTCGGCCACCGGACGGCGGCCGGCGCGGCGCGCGGCCTCGTCGTTGGCCCGGTGCAGCCGGCCTCGGGCGCGCACCAGGTCCCGGGCGAACTCCCCCAGCGCACCCGGCGCGGCGGCGTCGGCGAGGTGGGCACCGACCGTGCGCACGTCCCACCCCGCACAGAGGCTCGGCGTCGTCAGCTGGTTCTCGTCCAGCCCCGCCAGCAGGTCCGCGACCGCCCGCCGCCGCACCGCCGTCAGCGCGAACGGGTCGGGTTCCTGCACAGCGCTGCTCCTCGCCTGCGGTCAGCTGACGCGCGCCGCGATGGCGCGGGCACAGTCCAGCGCCTCGGTGCGGGTGGTGTCCACCTCGAAGTCGTAGTGCACTCCCCGGTGCACGATCTCGGCCTGTGACGCCGCCATCCCGGTCACCCGGTCACCCCGGGCGAGCTCCCGGCCCGTGGCGACCGCCGGATCGCAGCGCACGCCGACCCACAGCACCGCCAGCCCGGCCAGGTGGGCCCGCGTGCGCGCCTGGGAGGCGGCCCCGCCGAGGAACACGTCGTCGACGATGACGCGCGCCCCTGCCCGGACCATCCCCGCCACTCCGGCCATCCAGGCGTCCTCCAGCTCCCGGAAGGCCGCGCCGACGGCCACCTCGCCACGCTGCCCGACCGCCACGCCGGTGTGGTCGTCCAGCAGCGCCGGGGGCAGCCGGTCGATCAGGTCGTCCACGCCGAGGCGGAGCCACGGGTCCGGCAGCACCGCCTGCAGGCAGCGGGCGATCCCGGACTTGCCCGAGCTCGACCCGCCGTTGAGCACGATGACCTGCGTCGTCACCGGGTCACCGCCGCGACGATCCGGTCCGGCCGCACCAGCACCGAGCGGCCGCGCAGCCACCGGACCAGCTCGGGCGAGGCGAGCGCGGTCGCGTCGACCACCTGCCCCGGCCAGTCGGCGGGCACCCGGCCGCCCGCGGTGAGCACCGTCCAGCCGTCACCCAGCACGTCGTCGAGCCGCCGACCCCCGACGGTCGGCTGCGGCACCAGCGTGCCCACCGGCGACCCGGGCGCGAACCGACGGCGGCGCACCAGCGGCCCCGGCCGCAGCGGCGGCGTCCGGCTGTCCGCGGCGAAGGCGGCCACCCCGGGCAGCGCGAGCACGCCCCGGCGGAGCAGCGCCGCGGAGCGCCCGCCGCCGTTCATCAGCCGGCCGAGCAGCACCGCCAGCCGGATCAGCGCCGCGGCGTGCGGCGCCCGCTCCGCCTGGTGGGTGTCCAGCAGCGCGTCGTCGGCGCCGGCCAGCACCGCCGCCAGCTTCCAGCTCAGCTGGTGCACGTCGCGCAGCCCGAGCCCGAGCCCCTGGCCGATGAACGGCGGCGTCAGGTGCGCGGCGTCGCCGCACAGCAGCACCCGCCCGGCGCGCCAGCGGTCGGCGACCTGCGCGCGGTAGGTGTACTCCGCCGTCCGCACGACCGCGCAGCCCGCGGCGCCGAACCGGCCGAGCAGGGCCGGCAGGTCCAGGTCCGCCGCCGTCTCCCCCGGCGCCAGGCGGAACTCCGCGCGGTACCGGTCCCCGGTGATCGGCATGAACGTCGCCGGGCGCACCCGGTCGCAGACCTGGTGCACGCCGGGCCACACGTCCAGCGGGACGGCGGACGACAGGTCGACCACCAGCCAGCGCTCGGCCGGGCCGAGGTCGCGCATCCACCCGCCGATCAGCCGGCGCACCGTGCTGTTCGCCCCGTCGCAGCCCAGCACCGCGTCGGCGACCACCTCCTCCACCGCCCCGGTCGCCCGGTCCCGGGCCACGAGCCGGACCGATCTGCTCCCGTGTTCCACGTGCAACACCTCGACCCCGCCGCGCAGGCCGGCCCGGGGTTCGGCGTCCAGCGCCGCCCGGAGCACCGCCTCCAGGTCGGGCTGGTGGAACATCGAGCCCTGCGGCCAGCCGTGCACGCCACTCCCCCGGGCCGCCTCCAGCAGCACCCGGTGGTCGGCGTCCAGCAGGCGCAGCCCGGCCATCGGCCGGCTCGCCGCGGCGAACGCGTCGGCGACGCCGGCGGCCTGCAGCACCCGCAGCGACTCGTCGTCCAGATGGACGGCGCGGGGCTGCGGAGGGGGCGCCGGGTGCCGGTCGAGCACCAGGACGTCGACCCCCCGGCGGGCCAGCAGCAGCGCCGCGGTCACCCCCACCGGGCCGGCACCCACCACGACCACGCTCACCGGGCCAGTCTCACCCACCGCCGCCGTGCCACCTGGCGGAAGCCCACGTCGCGGTTGTGTGACCGGCGGCATAGGTTCCGGCTCCGGGTGCAGGAACGTGCCCGTGCACCGACGCCCTCGACGACGAGGGCAGGAGGAGGTCCCCGTGCCCGTTCCCACCCGCGGCGCGATCCTGCGTGAGGCCCCCGGCAAGTGGGAGGTCACCGACCTCCTGGCCGACGACCCGCGCTCCGGCGAGATCCAGGTGAAGCTGGCCACCTCGGGCCTCTGCCACTCCGACGACCACATCGCCACCGGCGACATGCCCAGCGGCCACTACCCCATCTGCGGCGGCCACGAGGGCGCCGGCGAGGTGATCGGGGTCGGCGCCGGCGTCACCGACATCAAGGAGGGCGACCACGTCGTCTTCTCGTTCCTGCCGGCGTGCGGCCGCTGCCGCTGGTGCGCCACCGGCAAGCAGTACCTGTGCGACTCCGGCGCCAACATCGGCATGGGTTCGCGCTGGGACGACGCGGAGAGCTTCCGCTACTCCCTGCCCGACGGCACCCCGGTCGGCCAGATGTGCGGGCTCGGCAGCTTCTCCGAGGTCACCACGATCGACGTCCGGTCCGCGGTGAAGATCGCCCCCGACATCCCGATGGACGTCGCCTGCCTGGTCTCCTGCGGCGTCGGCACCGGCTTCGGGACCGCCACCCAGGCCGGCGCGGTCGAGCCGGGCGAGACGGTGATCGTGATGGGCATCGGCGGCATCGGCATCAACGCCGTCCAGGGTGCGGCCTTCGCCGGCGCGAGCCACGTCATCGCCGTCGACCCGGTGCCGTTCAAGCAGGAGAAGGCCCGCGAGTTCGGCGCCACGCACGCCTTCGGTGACATCGAGGAGGCCGCCGACTTCGCCCGCAGCGTCACCAACGGGCAGGGCGCGGACAAGGCGCTGGTCACCGTGGGCGTCACCACCGGCGAGCACGTGGCCGCGGCCCTGGGCTCCGTCCGCAAGGCCGGGGTGGTCGTGGTGACCGGGCTCGGCCCGGTCTCCGCCGTCGGCCTGCCCATCTCCTCGATGGACTTCACCCTGTTCGGCAAGGAGATCAAGGGCGCGCTGTTCGGCGACCAGAACCCCACCACCGACATCCCGCGGATGCTGCGGCTCTGGCAGGAGGGCAACATCAAGCTCGACGGCCTGATCACCAAGCGCTACCGGCTGGACGACGTCAACGCCGGCTACGACGACATGCACGCCGGCAAGAACCTGCGCGGCGTCATCGAGTTCGGCTGACCCGCCCGATGACGACGACGACCTCCGCCGTGAACGGCGCCGCCCGCCTGGACGGCGTGGGCATGGTGCGCACCGCCCGGCAGCGGGTGGTGGCCCGCGTCCGGGAGGCGGAGGTCGTCGCCGCCGCGCTGGCGGCGGGCCGCAACGTGGTGCTGGAGGGCCCGCCCGGCACCGGCAAGACCACCCTGCTGCGCGCCCTCGCCGACGGCACCGGGGTGCCGCTCGTGCTGGTCGAGGGCAACGCCGAGCTCACCCCCACCCGGCTGGTCGGCCACCACGACGCCTCCCGGGTGCTCACCGAGGACTACCGCCCGGAGAACTTCGTCCCCGGCCCGCTCACCCGGGCGATGACCGAGGGCGCGCTCCTCTACGTCGAGGAGTTCAACCGGGTGCCCGAGGAGACGATGAACGTGCTGCTCGGCGTGCTGTCCGAGCGCGAGATGCACGTGCCCCGCTACGGCCGGGTCACCGCCCAGCCGACCTTCCGGCTGGTCGCGGCGATGAACCCGTTCGACGCCGTCGGCACCGCCCGGATCACCCCGGCGCTCTACGACCGCTCCTGCCGCGTCGCGATGGGCTACCAGACCGAGGACGACGAGCGGGCCGTGGTGACGACCGCGACCGGCGGCCCCGCGCTGCTGCTGCACCGCGCGGTGCGGGCGGTGCGGATCACCCGCGACCACCCGGAGCTGCGGATCGGCTCCTCGGTGCGCGGCGCGATCGACACGGTGCTGATCGCCCGGGAGCTGGCCGGGGTGCGCGGGCTGGAGCCGAACGACGAGGAGGTCGGCGTCGACGCCGCGCTCGCCGCGCTGACCGGCAAGGTCACCGTGTCCGACGGCCTGACCCGCCCGGTCGAGGACGTCGTCCGCGACATCTGGCGCCGGGCCGGTGAGGAGCTGGGAAAAGACTGACCCCCGGGCCCGAGCCGGGGGAGTCCGCGCCCGCGCCCGCACCCGCACCCCCGCCGCCGCCCGCGCCTCAGCCCGACCGGCTGGCCGACCCGCCGGGACGGCGGCCGGCGCAGCCCGCCCCGGTCACCGAGGACGCCGACGTGGAGGCGCTGCTGCGCGAGCAGCGCACCCCGCGCGCCGGGCGGGCCGAGCTGGCCCGCGCGCACCCGGACCTGCCGCAGGTCAGCCCGGAGGCCGGCCAGCTGGACGAGGCCGCGCTGGCCGAGCTCGCCGGCCGGGACCCCGATGCGGCGGTGCGGCTGCTGACCGCGCTGGGGCGCGCGGTCGACCCCGCGCTGCGGGCCGCCGCCCGGGCGCTCGCCGCGCGGCTGCCGGTGACCGCACCCCGCCGGGGCCTGCCGGACCGGCCGGGCAGCCGGCGGGTGGTCACCCGGCGCGACCCCACCGGCTCCGACGTCGACCTGGACGCCACCCTGGCCGCCCGCGGCGCCGAACCGCACTGGCGGGCCGAGCACCTGCACACCCGCGGCTGGCGGGCGACCGGACGGGCCTGCGTGCTGCTGGTGGACGCCTCCGGCTCGGTCGCCGGCGACGAGCTGGCCGCGGCGGTGCTCACCGCCTCGGCGCTCACCCAGCGGATGCGCCCGGGCGACGAGCTGGCCGTCGTCGCCTTCTGGTCGACGGCGGTGGTGCTGCAGCCGCTGTCCGCGGTCGCGCGGCCCGAGCTCGTCGTCGACCGGTTGTTCGACCTGCGCGGCGGCGGCACGACCGACCTGGACCTGGCGCTGCGGACGGCGGGCCGGGAGCTCGCCCGCACCCGGACGGCGGCGCGGGACGTGCTCCTGCTGTCCGACGGGATGCCCACCGACAGCCCCGACCCCCGCCCCGCGGCGGCCGCGCTGGTCCGCGCGGGAGCGCGGCTGCACGTGCTGGGGCTGTCCACGGACCCGGAGTCGGTGGCGAACTGCGCGACGCTGGCCGCGGCCGGCGGGGGCCGCAGTGCACCGTTGCACCGCCCCGCGCAGGCCCCGGCCGCGGTCCGCGCCCTCTTGGACTGAGCGCCCTGCTGGACTGAGCGCCCTCTCGGACTAGCCGCCGGCGCCCAGCTGGCTCGGGTCGATCGGCGCCTCGGGGGCGGTGATGTCGAACTGCTCGCCGTGCTCGCTGAAGGTCAGGGTCTCGCTCTGCTCGCCGGTGCTCACGACCTGCAGCGGGTACGGCTCGCCCTCGGCGGCGACGGCCAGGGTGCTGCCGTCGGTCCGGGTGACGACGACGACCGGCTCACCCTCGAACTCGTCGGTGGCGACCTCGTCCTCGACCCCGGCGGTGGGGGTGCGCAGCTCCTCGACCAGGGTGTCGAGGGAGAGCTCCGCGAAGCTGGCCGCGGCGTCCTCGGGGAGGACGACCCAGGAGCCGTCCAGCTCGGCGGCGAGCTCGGTCGGCACGCCGGAGGCGGTCCAGTAGTCCGCCGGCGCCTGCATGTAGAACACGCCGCCGGTGCGCAGCAGACCGAGAGCCTGCCCGCCGACCTCCACGCTGCCGCTGACGTCGTCGCCCTGCATGAGCAGGTCGATGCTCGACATCTCCGCGCCGACGCCGGTGCTGCCGATGACGTGCACCGAACCGGCCTCCTCGAGGGCGTCGGCGGCGGCCGCGGAGACCTCGGCGCCGGTCTGGTCGGCGAGGTCGGGCTCAGTGCTGGTCTCCGAGGCGGACGGCGACGACGACTCGCCGGACGACTCGTCGGTCGATCCGCTGTCACCACCGCAGCCGGCCAGCAGGACCGCGGTGAGTCCCGCGGTGGCGCCGGCGGTGGCCAGCCTGCGGATGTGCATGGGGTCTCCGTTCCTCGGTGCCGTGGACCCGCCCGTCGCGCCCCGACCAGGGCATCATCCCCGGTGCGCTGATGCACCACTCACCGGCGCACCGGCGGCCGGACCGCCACCGCCGCCCGCGCGGCGTCCAGCGGCACCGCCGAGCGCAGCACCGCCGGCCCCAGCCGCAGCGCGCCGTCGGTGCGCGGCGCGCACCGGATCCCGCCCCGGCCACGCATGCCGCGGTGCGCGCCCGGGGCGAGCACCCGGTCCAGCCAGGCGCACGGGTGCGCCGGCCGGCCGCCGGCGAGCACCAGCTCGCCCTCGCCGCAGTCCAGGCTGAACTCCGTCCCGCGCAGCGCCTCGACCTCCGCGCCGCGCAGGACGACGTTGCGCCGGGTGGCCAGCGGGTCGAGCCGGCCGGCGCCGAGCTCGGCGGCGAGCGCCTCCACGGACTCCACCGCGAGCACGGTCACCGACGCGTCCCGGTGCGCGGGCTTCCCGAAGTAGCGGTCACCGACGACGCCGAGACCGGCACGCACCTCGATCCGGTCCCGCCGCTCCACCGGCCGCGCGGCGACCGCGTCGTCCGGCCGCCCGTCGTACCGGTGCTCCGGCGACGCGAGCAGCCCCACGACCTCGACGTCGTACCGGTGCGGGAGGTCGCTGCTCACCGATCCGCGGTGCGGTGGATGGGCCCGGCGACCTCGGCCAGCCGCTCCCCCGTACCGCCCCAGCGGCCGGAGATGATCTCCGCGGCGATCGAGATCGCCGTCTCCTCGGGGGTGCGGGCGCCCAGGTCCAGCCCGATCGGCGAGGCGAGCCGGTCCAGCTCGGCGGTGGTGAGCCCCGCCTCGCGCAGCCGGTCCAGCCGCTCGTCGTGGGTGCGCCGGGAGCCCATCGCGCCGACGTAGGCCACCGGCAACCGCAGCGCGACCTCCAGCAGCGGGACGTCGAACTTCGGGTCGTGGGTGAGCACGCAGAGCACGGTGCGCTCGTCGATCCGCCCGGCGTCCACCTCGGCCTGCAGGTACCGGTGCGGCCACTCGACCACCACCTCGTGGGCGTCCGGGAAGCGGCGGGCGGTGGCGAACACCGGCCGGGCGTCGCAGACGGTGACCCGGTAGCCGAGGAAGGCCCCCACCCGGGCGACGGCGGCGGCGAAGTCGATCGCGCCGAAGACGACCATCCGGGCCGGCGGGGCGAAGGAGGAGACGAACAGGGTCAGCTCGTCACCGCGCCGCTCGCCGTCGTGGCCGTAGGTGAGCGTCGCCGTCCGGCCGGCGGCGAGCATGCCGCGGGCGTCGTCGGCGACGGCGTCGTCCAGCCGCTGCAGCCCGAGCGTCCCCGACGAGCGGTCGGGCCAGAGCACCAGCCGCTTGCCGAGCCGGTCGTCGGGCCCCTTGACGCAGGTGACGACGGCGACCGGCTCGTGCGCGCCCACCGATGCGGCGACCTCGCCGAGCTCGGGGAACGACTCCCGGGACACCGGCTCCACGTACACGTCGAGGATCCCGCCGCAGGTCAGGCCCACGGCGAGGGCGTCGTCGTCGCTCACGCCGTAGCGCTGCAGCGACGGCGTCCCCGTGGCGACGGCGTCCCGGGCCTCCTCGTAGACCGCGCCCTCGACGCACCCGCCGGAGACGCTGCCCACCGCCGTCCCGTCCGGGCCGACCAGCATCGACGCGCCCGGCGGTCGTGGCGCGGACCGCCAGGTGTCCACCACGGTGCCCACGCCGACCGTCTCCCCGGCCTGCCACCACCCGACCAGGTCCTCAAGAACTTCGCGCATCTGCGTCCTCCCGTCGTTCGGCCTCGGTCGGAGGCTCGCCGCGAGCTTGCGAGTGGTGAGTGGACCGAGGTCCTTCAGGCACGCGTGATCACCCCTGCCAGCTTCTCGAATGCGGCCAGGCTGTGCCCGGCGACGAAGTGGTCGACCGACGGCAGCGCCGCCACCATCCCGCTGGTCAACGGCTCGTAGCCGGACCGGCCCTTGTGCGGGTTCACCCAGACGACGGCGTGCGCGAGCCGGTGCAGGCGGGCCATCTGCTCGCCCAGCAGCTCCGACCCGCCGCGCTCCCAGCCGTCGCTGCAGACCACGACCACCGCGCCGCGGGCGGTGCCGCGCTGGCCCCAGCGGTCCAGGAACGCCTTGAGCACCTCACCGATCCGGGTGCCGCCGGACCAGTCGGGGATCGCCGCACCCCCGGCCGCCAGCGCGCGGTCGGGGTCGCGCAGCCGCAGCTCGCGGGTGACCCGGGTCAGCCGGGTGCCGATGGTGAACACCTCGGTCGACGCCGGGCGGGCCCGGACGGCGGCGTGCGCGAACCGCAGCAGCGCGTCGGCGTAGGGGCTCATCGAGCCGGAGACGTCGATCAGCAGCACCACCCGGCGCGGGCGGGGCCGGGCCCGGTGGTGCACGAGCCGGCGCACCTCACCGCCGTCGCGCAGCGCGGCGCGGACCGTGCGCCCCCGGTGCACCGACCCGTGCGGCGACGGGGCCCGGCGCCGCGACCGACGCATCGGGGTGGCCGGGGCGAGCAGCGCGAACAGCCGGCGCAGCTGCTCCCGCTCGGCTCCGGTCAGCTCGGCGACGTCCCGGTGCCGCAGCACCTCCTGGCCACTGGCCCGGGTGGCCAGGTCCGACGGCTCCTCGCCGGGCTCGCCGGCGTCCCCGCTGCCCAGTGGGGCGATGTGCGCCACCCGCGGGGGTTCGGCGGGCGCACCCCGCCGCAGGCGCGGCGCCTCGCCGGCGAAGTAGGCCGCGAACGCGGCGTCGTAGCGGTCGAGGTCGTCGGGGCTGCCGCACAGGGTCAGCCGGCCGGCCCAGTAGACGGCGGCGGCGTCGAGGACGTCGAGGTGCGCCACCGCGGCGAGCATCGCCTCGACCCGGTCGGGCGAGGCGGCGACCCCGGCGTGCCGCAGCGTGCGGGCGAACCCCAGCACGGTCGAGACGACGTCAGCCACCGAAGAGCGCCCCCCGGGCCAGCGAACGCACCCGCTCGCCGTCCTCCCGGTACTTGAGCACCGCACCGAGGGTGCGGGCGGCGGTGTCCGGGTCCAGCTCCCGGGCACCGAGCGCGTGCAGCGCCGAGGCCCAGTCCATCGCCTCGGCCACCCCCGGCGGCTTCATGAGGTCCAGCGTGCGGAGCTTCGCCGTCGCCCCGGCCACCTGGCGGGCCAGCGACTCGGTCACCTCGGGCAGCCGGCGGCGCAGGATCGCCACCTCGCGGTCGAAGTCCGGGTGTTCCAGCCAGTGGTAGAGGCAGCGGCGCTTGAGCGCGTCGTGCACCTCGCGGGTGCGGTTGGAGGTGAGCACGACCAGCGGCGGTGTCTCCGCCCGGATGGTGCCGAGCTCGGGGACGGAGATGGTGAAGTCGCTGAGCACCTCGAGCAGGAACGCCTCAAACTCGTCGTCGGCCCGGTCGACCTCGTCGACCAGCAGCACCGACGGGGAGTCCTCCAGCGCCTGCAGCAGCGGGCGGGCCAGCAGGAAGCGCCGGTCGTAGAGCCCGGCCTCCAGCTGCTCGGCGTCACCGGTCGCGTGCGCGGCCTCGGCGGCGCGCAGGTGCAGCAGCTGCCGGCCGAAGTCCCAGTCGTAGAGGGCGTGGCTGGCCTCCAGGCCCTCGTAACACTGCAGCCGGTACAGCGGCCGGCCGGTGACCTCCGCCAGCGCCCGGGCCAGCGCGGTCTTGCCGACGCCGGCCTCGCCCTCCAGGAACAGCGGGCGGTGCATGACCAGCGCCAGGTACGCCGCCGTCGCCAGGCCCTCGTCCGGCAGGTAGCCGGTCGACTCGAGGGCGTCGGCGAGCGCGGCGGGGTCGGTAGGCTGCGTCACGCCCCGCAGCATCCCACCGCGGGGCTCCCCGGGCCGACCAGCCTTCCGCCCGTCAGTCCTCCGCCATCGCGGGCAGGTAGTCCTCGTAGCTGGCGATGACGTCCTCCAGCTCGACGACCTCGGGGAAGTCGGCGACGTCCTGGTGCCGGCGGAGGAACCGCACCGTGCGCCGCACGACGTCCTCCTCGTCGTCGGCGCCCAGCCGGTCGAGCGCCTCGGGGGTGAGGGTGAACCACGTGGTCACGTCGTCGGCCTCGGTGGGCTGCACCACCACGTACTCGCCCTCGCCCTGCTTCTGGATCTCGATGTCGTCGTCCGCCACGGGAGGCCCCTACCCGGGCCGGCCCCGGGAAACGCAGGTCAGGCGGGCGGGGCGGCGTAGGGGCGACCGTCTCCACTCCGGCCCCTGCGATCTGGGTGCCACTCGCTCGGGGGACGATGGGCGGATGCCGGAGACCCCGACCGACGACCTGCCCCTCGGCGACGACCTGCGCGCCTTCATCGACGCCTCCCCCTCGCCGGGGCACGCGGTGGCCGAGATGTCCCGCCGCCTGGTCGGGGCCGGGTTCACCGAGCTCGCCGAGACCGACAGCTGGGCGCTCGCGCCCGGCGGTGCCCACTTCGTCGTCCGGCGGGGCGGCAGCCTGATCGCGTTCCGGCTGGGCAGCGGGGCGCTGGCGGAGACCGGGATGCGGCTGGTCGGCGCGCACACCGACTCCCCCACGTTCCGGGTGCGGCCGCACTCCGACGTCCGGCAGGCCGGGTACCGGCTGGTCGGGGTGGAGCCCTACGGCGGCGGGCTGTGGCACACCTGGCTGGACCGGGAGCTGACCGTGGCCGGCCGGGTGGCGCTGCGCGGTGGCGGGGAGGCGCTGGTCGAGCTGCCGGGGGCGCCGCTGCGGCTGCCGTCGCTCGCGATCCACCTGGACCGCAGCGTGCGGGAGGGGCTGACCCTCGACCCGCAGCGACACCTGGTGCCGGTGTGGGACCGCGACCTGGGCACCGAGCCGGGGTTGCGCGAGGCGGTCGCCACGGCGGCCGGGGTCGGGGTGGGCGACGTCGTCGGGCACGACCTGGTGCTGGCCGACACCCAGCCGGCGGCCCGGGCAGGTGCCGACGGCAGCTGGGTGGCCGCGCCGCGGCTGGACGACCTGGCCTGCTGCCACTCGGGGCTGACCGCGCTGATCGGGGCACCGGCCGGGGAGCGCACGCAGCTGCTGGTCTGCAACGACCACGAGGAGGTCGGCAGCGGGTCGATGTCCGGGGCCCGGGGCAGCTTCCTGGAGGACGTCGTGAACCGGCTGGTGGCCGCGACCGACCCGGGGGACGCCCAGGCGGTGCACCGCGCGATCGCCCGGTCGGTGCTGGTCAGCGCGGACATGGCGCACGCCGTGCACCCGACCCGGGGCGAGCGGCACGAGTCGGCGCACACCCCGCAGCTGGGTGGCGGGCCGGTGCTGAAGGTGAACGCCAACCAGGCGTACGCGACCGACGGGGTGGGCGGCGCGTGGTTCGCCGAGCGCTGCGCGGCGGCGTCGGTGCCGGTGCAGTGGTTCGTCAGCCGCGCCGACCTGCCGTGCGGCAGCACCATCGGCCCGCTGACCGCGACCCGGCTGGGGATCGCCACGGTGGACATCGGCGCGCCGATGCTCGCGATGCACTCGGCCCGCGAGCTGGCCAGCGCCCGGGACGTCCCGCTGATGGTCTCCGCGCTGACCGCCTGCTTCACCGACTGAGCGCACTGCCCTGGTCAGTACGGCGGCGGGGTGGTGACGGCGGTCAGGCCGGTGGGGGTGGTGACGGTGAGCGCGCCGTCGGCGGCCAGCTCGTGCCGCCAGCCGGGCGCCTGGTGCTTGCCGCGGTGGTCGGTGGTGCAGTAGCCGGCCAGGTTGGTCGCGCTGGTCGGGCCCGCCGGGTACGGGACGTCATGGTCGAGCTCGCCGCCGCGGGGCACGCGGCGGCGGCAGCCGGGGAAGCGGCAACGGCGATCGCGGGCGCGGACGAACCGGTCCAGCTCGGCGCCGGGGCGGTAGCCGTCGGTCGCCGGCGGTGGGCGCAGGCCGGGGCGGCCGGTCAGGTCGTGGGTGCACTCCTCGGGGCGCCGTCGGCAGCGCCGGGCACCGCAGTGCGCAGCACGACGCAGCTCGGGGAGGCCGGTCAGCGCGAGGAAGGTGCCGCTGAGCGCGTCGGCGAGCACGAGCCGCGGACGGTCGGCGAGGCCACCGCCGCCGGTGCGGGTCAGCAGCTCGGTGAGCACCGCCCGCTGCTCGGCCGCGGCGGCATCGAGCGCGGCCAGGGCGTCGTCGGCGGCGTCGATCGACCCGGTGCGCCAGGACCTCTCGTCGACGGCGTCGGCGCGGCAGGCGTCGGCGACGGCCCGCCGGGCGGAGCCGAGCGCTTCGCCGGCCGCGCGCAGCTCGGCGCCGGCCCGCTCGACAGCACGGTCGGCCGTCGCCCACCAGCCGTCGGCGGGCGCGTTGGCGAGGTCCCTGAACCCGCCCGGGAGATCGGGCGGCCCGACGTCGTCGGCCAGCAGCCACTGCTCCAGCTCGGCCCACCAGCGCGTCGTGCCGACCGGCTCCTCCCGCCCGTCGGGTGCGTCCGAGGGCAGGGCGCCGTCGGCGGCGCCAGCGACCTCGCCGTCGGCCTCGGCGGTGGCCTCGGCGGTGGCCTCGACCTCGCCGTCGGCCTCAGCGGCGGATTCGGCGGCGGCATCGGCCTCGGCGTCGGTATCGGCGTCGGCCTCGAGGTCGGCTGCGAACCCGGACACCCCGCCGAAGGCCTGCACCAGCGCACGGACCATCTCGGCCGGGACGACCTGGCCGTCCACCTCGCCGGGCGCGTCGCCACCGAGCACGGTGGCGACCGGGGCGACCAGGTGGAGCATCAGCTGCACCGGCGGCAACTCCCGCTCACCGGGGCGGAGCACCAGGTCGAGCAGGCAGTCGGCCATCTTCTGACCGCGGGTGCGCTGGTCACCGGGCTCATCGAGGGCATCGGCGTAGGCGCCCAGCGCCCGGAGGAGAACCTGCGCCTCCGGCGCGGTGAGCAGCGCGACCACCTCGGCCGTGCCGTCGGTGCGTCCGGGCCGGAGGTGGACACCGCGCCGGGCGAGCGCCCGGGTGAGCTGACGGGCCGCGGCCCGGGCGTCGCGGCGGAGGACCTCACGGCGCGCCTTGGCACCGAGCTGCGCCGGCGTCGTCACCCGCCCGGCCGCCCACGCGAGCAGCGCGACCTCGACCTCGGCCCGCACCTCGTCGTCCTCGATCGGGGCGACCTTGTCGAGCATCGGCCACAGGTGCCCACTGTGCAGCGCGCCCGACTCGAGCGCGGCCAGCGTGCGGGGCAACCGGTGGACCAGCGTCAACGACCGCTCGAGCAGCCCCTCGGCGGCCTCGGCGGTGATCGACAGCGCCACGACCAGTTCCCGGGTGGCCCACTCGCTCACCGGACGCAGCACCTCGGCGCGGGCCGCCCAGCGCTCGGGGCTCATCGCGCCGGGCTCACCCTGCGCGCGGTCGGCCGACGCGGGCCGGGACGCGGCGAACTCGGCCACGGCACGGGCGCGCAGGGCGGTCTGCCGCGCGATCTCCCGGTCGGCTGCCTGCACGGCGCCCAGCGGACCCGCCGAGAGCATCACCGGAGGAGCAGGCGAGCCCTGCTCCGCGGCGTCGGCGAGCGTGTTCACGTGTTCGATCATACGTTCGAAGAGGACACTCGGCAAGCCGGTGACCAGCGCAGATGCACCATCAGGCCGGTGGCCGGAAGACCCCGACCGCGCAGCATGACTGCGACCGCCGACAGTTCCCGACGGCCGCGCTGAGCGACTCCCGAGAACGTCGTCCGCCCGCGGCAGGGTCGCGGCAACCAGCGACGAGGGAGGGCGGCCGTGCCGCAGACGGAGTTCACCGAGGGCCTGCACGTGGAGCACCACCGCGACGGCTCGGTACGGGCCCGCGGTCCGGTGGCCGAGGGGAAGCCCGACGGCTACTGGGAGTGGTTCCGACTCGACGGCACGAAGCTGCGCTCCGGGCACTTCGCCGCCGGCGAGCAGGTGGGCGAGTGGACGACGTACGACCGGAGCGGAGCGCCGTACAAGGTGACCACCCACCGTTGACCACCCCGGGCACGCCCTGCGGCACACTCTCCGTCGTGCTCACCGAGGACCGGCAGGACTCGTCGTGGCGCCCGGCGCCCGACCGCTACGACCACACGCAGTACCGCCGGGCCGGGCGCAGCGGCGTCGTGCTGCCCCCGGTCTCGCTGGGCCTGTGGCAGAACTTCGGCGCCGACCGGCCGCTGGAGACCGCGCGGGCGATCCTGCGCCGCGCCTTCGACCTCGGCGTCACGCACATCGACCTGGCCAACAACTACGGCCCGCCCTACGGCGCCGCGGAGACCACCTTCGGGCAGGTGCTGCGCAGCGACCTGGCGCCCTACCGGGACGAGCTGTTCATCGCGACCAAGGCCGGCTACGACATGTGGCCCGGCCCCTACGGTGACGGCGGCTCGCGCAAGTACCTGCTGGCCAGCCTGGACCAGTCGCTGCGCCGCACGGGGCTCGACTACGTCGACGTCTTCTACCACCACCGCCGCGACCCCGAGACGCCGCTCGCCGAGACGATGGGCGCCCTGGACGCCGCCGTCCGGGCCGGCAAGGCGCTCTACGTCGGCCTGTCCAACTACGCCCCGGCCGACCTGCGCGAGGCCGCCGGGATCCTCGCCGACCTGGGCACCCCCGTGCTGCTGCTCCAGCCGCGTTACTCGATGTTCGACCGGCGCCTGGAGGGTGAGCTGCTCGACACCGCCGCCGAGGTCGGGGCCGGCGTCGCCGTCTTCTCCCCGCTGGCCCAGGGCCGGCTCACCGACCGCTACCTCGGCGGCATCCCGGAGGGCTCCCGGGCCACCCGCAGCGCCTACCTGTCCGCCGACGACGTCACCGACGACCTGGTCGCCCGCGCCCGGGCTCTCGACGGGATCGCCGGCGCCCGCGGGCAGAGCCTGGCCCAGCTGGCGCTCCGCTGGGCGGTCCGCGACGAGCGGGTGACCACGGCGCTGATCGGCGCGAGCAGCGTCGCCCAGCTCGAGGCGAACCTGGCCGCCACGTCCGGCCCGGACCTCACCGACGCCGAGCTCGCGGCGGTCGAGGACCACATCGCCCCGGCCGGCGCGACCCTCCAGGTCTGAGCCGGTGGCACCCCGGCGCTGCCCCTGCGACTCCGGCCTGCCCTACGCCGAGTGCTGCGGCCGGCTGCACGACGGCACCGCCGCCGCGGCGACCGCCGAGCAGCTGATGCGCTCTCGCTACAGCGCCTTCGTCGTCGGCGACCCGGCGTACCTGCTGGCCACCTGGCACTCCACCACCCGCCCGCGCACGCTCCAGCTGGACCCGGGCGTGCGCTGGACCGGCCTGGCGGTGCTGCGCACCACCGGCGGCGCCCTGCTGGCGGCCGAGGGCACCGTGGAGTTCCGGGCGTCCTACGTCGTGGACGGCGTGCCCGGGAGCCAGCACGAGGACAGCCGGTTCGCCCGGGAGGACGGCGCCTGGCGGTACCTGGACGGCATCGCCCTGGCCTGAGAGCGCGGGCGGCCACTGTTCACCCGGACGACGCCTCCGGGTTTGTTGCGACCTCTTCGCAAGAGCTACGTTCTTGCGAACTGGTCGCAGCAAGCCCTGGCCGTCCCGCGAAACGGAGCCCCGTTGTCCCCCCGCGCCCCGCTCGTCCTCCTCGCCGCCGTCGTGCTGACCGGCTGCACCGCCCCCGGCAGCGGCGACGACACCGCGGCCGCGGCCGGCAGCGACCGGCTGGTGCTGGCCGACGCCTACGAGCCCGAGCCGCTCAACCCGGTCGCCGGGCACGGCGAGACCGGCTACTCCCGGGTCTACGACGGCCTGGTCCGCCTCGCCGGCGGCAGCTCGGGCATCCCCGAGCTGGAGCCGGCCCTGGCCACCGAGCTGCCGCGGGGCAACGACGACGCCACCGAGTGGACCGTCCCGCTGCGCGAGGGCGTCACCTTCTCCGACGGGACCACGTTCGACGCCGAGGACGTCGTCGCCACCTACGAGGCCGTGCTCGACCCGGCCTCGGCCTCCCCGATCGCCGGCAACTACGCGATGGTCGACAGCGTCGAGGCGGTCGACCCGCAGACCGTCGTCTTCCGGCTCGCCTGGTCCTACGTGCCCTTCCCGACCAAGCTGCTGCTCGGCATCGCACCGGCCGAGGCGCTGGCCACGCCCGGCCGTGCCGAGGAGTCCGCGCTGAACACCGCGCCGGTCGGCACCGGCCCGTTCGTGCTCACCGAGCGGCGCGGCGACCGGACGGTCTTCCGCGCCAACCCCGACCACTGGGACGGCGAGCCCGAGGTCGACGAGCTGGTCGTCGTCTACGTGCCCGACGACAACACCCGCGCCCAGCGGATGGCCGGCGGGGAGTTCGACGGGACGACGCTGCCCCCGCTGCTGGCCGACACCCTCGCCGACGACGACGGGCTGACCGTGGTCGGCCACCCCTCCGCCGACTGGCGCGGCGTCTCGCTGCCCGCCGGCGACCCGGTCACCGGCGACCCGGCCGTGCGGCGGGCGCTGAACGCCGCCGTCGACCGCGAGGCGATCGTCGGGTCGGTGCTCGGTGGGCACGGCGAGGCGGCCTCGACCTTCGTGCCGGCGGTGTTCGGCGAGTACGCCGAACCCTCGGCGGTCTTCGAGCACGACCCGGACGAGGCCCGACGCATCCTCGACGAGGCCGGTTGGGTCCCCGGGCCGGACGGCGTCCGGGTGCGCGACGGGCAGCGGGCGGAGTTCACCGTCATGTACTTCCCGGAGGAGACGCTGCGCCGCGACCTGGCCCAGGCCTTCGCCTCCGATGCGCTGGCGGTGGGCGTGGAAGTCGACCTGGAGGCGGTGGACCGACCGCAGTTCCGACCGCGGATCCCCACCGACGGCGCGCTGCTGGGCGGCGGCGACGTCCCCTACGACCCGGACACCCAGCTCTACAACGCGCTGCACTCCTCCTTCACCGCCGACGGCGTGGGCGGGCCGTTCGACAACCCGAGCGACTACCGCAACCCCACGGTGGACGCCGCGCTCGACGAGGCGCGGCGCAGCACCGACGACGCCGTCCGGGTCGACGCCTACCGCGAGGTACAGCGCCAGCTGGTCGCCGACCCGCCCGCCGTCGTGCTGGTCTTCCTCGAGCACGTCTACGTGGTGCGGGACGGCGGCTGGACCGGCACCGAGCCGGTGCTGGAGCCGCACTCCCACGGCGTCAGCTGGGGCCCGTGGTGGAACCTGGCCGAGTGGCGGCGTGACGGGTGACCCTGATCGACACCCTGGCCGCACGCGTCCCCGAGGCGGTACCCGCGCCACCGGTCCCGGCGCGCGAGCCACGGCGGGACCGGTGGCGGGCCGCGGGGCGGCTGGCCCGCCGGCGGCTGCTGTTCGTCCTCCCCGTGCTCGCCGTCGTCTCCGGCGGCGTCTTCGCCCTCGCCGCGGCCTCCCCGTTCGACCCGCTGGCCGGCTACCTCGGTGACCGGTACCTGACCGCGAGCGCGGAGGCCCAGGCCCGGATCGCCGAGGAGCTGGGCACCGGGCGGCCCTGGTGGCAGCAGTACGGCGACTGGCTGGGCGGGCTGCTCACCGGCGACCTCGGCACGTCCCGGTCCTTCGGCCAGCCGGTCGGCGAGGTGCTCGCCGAGCGGTTGCCCTGGACGTTGCTGCTGGTCACGGTGGCGCTCGGGCTCGCCGTCGTCGCCGCGCTGGTGCTGGGCACCTGGAGCGCGGCCCGCCGGGGCGGCTGGGTCGACCGGGTGGTCACCCCGGTCTGTCTGCTGCTGCAGGCCGTGCCGCCGTTCGTCGTGGCCCTGGGCGCGGTCGCGGTGTTCGCGATCGGGCTGTCCTGGCTGCCGGTCGCCGGCCTCACCGACGCCGGCGCCGAGCTGTCCGCCGGCCAGGTGGCCCGGCACCTGGTGCTCCCCGCCGCCGTGCTGGGCGCCTCCCAGCTGCCGTGGCTGCTGCTCAACGCGCGCCAGTCGGTGCTCGCCACGCTCGCCGACGACGCCGTCGTCGCCGCCCGGGCCCGCGGGCTGAGCGAGCGCACCGTGGTCACCAGGCACGCCCTGCCGACGGCGCTGCTGCCGTTCGTCACCCTGCTCGGCGCCCGGCTGCCCGAGCTGGTGGTCGGCGCCGTGCTCGTCGAGGAGGTCTTCAGCTGGCCGGGGGTCGCTCAGGCGGTGGTCACCTCCGCCGTCCAGCTGGACTTCCCGCTGCTGGCGGTGCTGACCCTGCTCACCACCGCGGCGGTGCTGCTCGGTTCGCTGCTCGCCGACGCCGCCTACGTGCTGCTCGACCCGCGGGTGGCCGCCGATGGCTGACCGCCGCCTGGTCACCGGGCTCGCCGTGATCGCGCTGCTGGCCGGCTACGCCCTGCTGGTGCCGTGGCTCGCCGGCGTCGACGACCGGGTGACCGACTTCGCCGCCGCCCGGCAGAGCCCGAGCTGGGGGCACCTGTTCGGCACCGACTCCGCCGGGCGCGACCTGTTCGTCCGCACCGCCGCCGGGCTGCGGATCTCGCTGCTCATCGCCGTCGTCTGCGCCGTGCTCTCGGTGCTCATCGGCGCACTCGTCGGCGCGCTCTCGGCGGCCGCCGGGGGCTGGGTCGACCGGGTGACCATGCGGGTCGTCGACGCGGTCAACGCCGTCCCGCACCTGCTGCTGGGGATCGTGCTGGTGGCGCTGTTCCGGGGCAGCCTGGTGGCGATCATCGCCTCGATCGCGCTCACCCACTGGACCCAGGTGGCCCGGATCGTCCGCGCGGAGGTGCTGTCGCTGCGCGACCGGGAGCACGTGGACGCCGCGCTGCTGGGCGGTGCGGGCCGGTGGCGGGTGGTGCAGCGGCACCTGCTGCCCGCCGCGGCCCCCCAGGCGCTGGTCGCCGCCGTGCTGCTGCTGCCGCACGCCGTCTGGCACGAGTCGACGCTGAGCTTCCTCGGCCTCGGCCTGCCCCCGCACGCCGCCAGCCTGGGCACGCTGCTGCAGGAGGCCCGCAGCTCGCTGCTGCTCGGCGGCTGGTGGACGCTGGTCTTCCCCGCGCTCGGCCTGGTGCTCGCCACCCTCGCCGTCGCCGCCGTGGGCGCCGCCCTGCGCGACCGCACCGCGCTGCCCGAGCGGGCCGGAGCCCGGCTGTGACCGCGCCGGTGCTCGAGGTCGCCGGCCTCACGGTGCGCTTCCCGCCTGCCCGGCGGCGGGGCGGCACGGTGCACGCGGCCACGGACGTCTCCTTCGACCTCACCCCGGGCCGGGTGCTGGCGCTGGTCGGGGAGAGCGGCTGCGGCAAGTCGGTGCTGGCCGCCGCGCTGCTGCGGCTGCTGCCGCCCGGCACCGAGGTGCGCGGCACGGCGCAGCTCGCCGGGGAGCTGGATCTGCTCAGCGCGCCCGGCCGGGTGCTGCGGCGCACCGTCCGGGGACGCCGGGTGGCGCTGGTGCCGCAGTCCGCGGCGACCGCGCTCACCCCGGTGCGCACCGTGCGGTCGCAGCTGGAGGAGACGGTCGGCGAGCTCACCCCGGGCGCCGACCGCCGGGTCCGCGCCGACGAGCTGGCCACCCGGGTGGGGCTGGACCCGGCCGACCTGGACCGGTACCCGCACGAGCTCTCCGGCGGCATGGCGCAGCGGGTGGTCGGCGCGCTCGCGCTGGCCGGCGACCCCGGCGTCGTGCTCGCCGACGAACCGACCGCCGGGCTGGACCGCCCGCTGGTCGACCGCACGCTGCGGCTGCTGCGCTCGGTGGCCGACCGGGGCTGCGCCGTCCTGCTCATCACCCACGACCTCGGGGCCCTGCAGCGCTCGCCCGGGATCGTGGACGACCTGGCGGTGATGTACGCCGGCCGGCTGGTCGAGACGGGGCCGGCGGACGCCGTCCTGGCCGATCCGGCGCACGACTACACCCGGGCGCTGCTGGGCGCGCTGCCCGCGGGCGGGCTGGTGCCGATCCCCGGGGTGGCGCCGACGCTCACCGACCTGCCGCGCGGCTGCGCCTGGCACGCCCGCCGGCCGGAGAGCGGCGCCTGCGACGGCGGGCGGACGGTCCACGTGGCCGGGCCGCGGACCAGCCGTTGCCGGCCCCCGGCGGGTGCCCGGTGCTGACCCTCACCGGTGTGGTCGCCGGGTACGAGCCGGACCGCCCGGTGCTGCACGGGGTCGACCTGCGCGTGGCGCCCGGTGAGGTGGTTGGGCTGGCCGGGCCCAGCGGCACCGGCAAGACGACGCTGGCCCGGGTCGCCGCGCTGCTGCTGGCGCCCGCCCGCGGCAGGGTCGAGGTGGACGGCGTCCACGCCGGCGGGGTCCGGTACGCCCGGCCGGCCGCGCTGCGCACCCCCGTCGGCATGGTCTTCCAGTCACCGCGCCGGTCGGTCGACGCCCGGCTGCGGCTGCGCGACGTGATCGCCGAGCCGCTGCGGCTGCGTGGGCTGCCCACCGCCGGGCGGCGCGGCGCGGCGGCCCGCGACGCCCGCACCGCCGAGCTCGCCGACCGGGTCGGGCTCACCGCCGACCTGCTCTGCCGGCGACCGCACGAGGTGAGCGACGGGCAGCTGCAGCGGGCCTGCCTGGCCCGGGCACTGGCCGCGCAGCCGCGGTACCTGGTGTGCGACGAGATGACCGCGATGCTCGACGCGTCGACCACGGCAGCGCTGGTCGGCGTCGTCCGGGCCGAGGTGGACGCCGGGCGGCTGGGCGTGCTGGCGATCAGCCACGACGAGGACCTGCTCGCCGTCTGGGCCGACCGCGTCGTCGCCCTGGGCAGCGGCTCCGTGACCCGGGCACCGTGACCGGACCCCCGGACCGGCGGGGTTCAGCACCCCGCCGGATGGGCAGGGCGAGTGCATGTCTGTGACCTTCGTGGTGCTCGGCGGCCGGGGTGACCTGACCGGACGGCTCCTCCTCCCGGGACTGGCCGAGCTGTTCGCCGCCGACGGCGATGGCGGCGGGGACGAGATCGACCTGCTCGCGGTGGGCCGGGCCGAGTGGTCCGACGACGAGTACCGCGACTGGGCCCGGGAACGGCTGGCCGAGCACGCCGGGCACGTGCCGGAGGAGGTCCGGGACCGCCTGGTGGGCCGGCTCGGGTACCAGCAGGGCGACGTCACCGTCGCCGACGACCTGCGGCGGGCGCTGGACCGGGCCACCGGCCGCCCGGTCGTCTACCTGGCGCTGCCCAACACCGTCTTCCTGGCGACCCTGCAGGCGCTCACCGAGGTCGAGCTGCCCGAGGGCACCTCCATCGGCGTCGAGAAGCCGTTCGGCCGCGACCAGGCCGACGCCCGCGAGCTCAACACCGTGCTGCACCGGCTGCTGCCGGAGGACCGGGTCTTCCGCACCGACCACTTCCTGGCGACGCAGACGGTGCTCAACATCCTGGGCCTGCGGTTCGCCAACCGGGTGTTCGAGCCGGTCTGGAACGCCGGGCACGTCGAGCGGGTCGAGATCGTCTTCGACGAGACGCTGGGCCTGGAGGGCCGGGCCGGCTACTACGACACCGCCGGCGCGCTGCGGGACATGCTGCAGAACCACCTGCTGCAGCAGCTGGCCCTCATCGCGATGGAGCCACCGCTCGCGGTCGACGGCGCCAGCCTGTCGGGCCGCAAGGCCGACGTGCTGCGGGCGGTGCGGCCCCCGGCCGACATGGCCCGGGACACCGTGCGGGCCCGCTACACCGCCGGCACGGTCGAGGGCCGGGACCTCCCCGACTACACCAGCGAGGAGGGCGTCGACCCCGCGCGGGAGACCGAGACCTACGCCGAGTACACCGTCACCATCGACAACTGGCGGTGGGCCGGGGTGCCGTTCCGGCTGCGCACCGGAAAGGCGCTGGGCGAGGGCCGGCAGGAGATCGCGGTCTGGTTCAAGCCGGTGCCGCACCTCGCCTTCGGCCCCGCCGCGGCCGGGCGTGAGCAGCCGCAGCCGGACGTGCTGCGGCTGCGCTTCGACCCCGACCACGTCACGCTGGAGCTCAACCTCAACGGCGCCGGCGACCCGTTCGACCTGGAGCGGCGGGCGCTGGACATCGGGCTGCCACCCAACCCGCTGTCGGCCTACGGGCTGCTGCTGCGCGAGATGGCCACCGGCGACGCGACGCTGTCCATCAGCGACGTGGAGGCCGAGCAGTCCTGGCGGATCGTCGAGCCGATCCTCGCCGCGTGGGCCGCCGGTGAGGTGCCGCTGCAGGAGTACCCGGCCGGGTCGGCGGGGCCCACCCGCGACTGAGGCGTCCCCCGGCCGGGGGACATCCCGGCCGGGATTCGTCGTCCCGACGGGGACGCGCCAGGCCGCGGCCACTCGACGGACACCTCGCCCGCTGAACCTGGCGGCGTCCGGGCCCCGCCCAGGGGCCTCCCGGCACCCGAGGTGTCCCCGTGACCCCCACCCCGACCGCGCTCGCCCCGGCCCCCGCGCTCCGGTCCCCGACCACCGCCTACACGACCGCGCTGGCCACCCACCCCGCCGACCTCGCCGCCGTCCAGCGCCTGCGGCACGAGGTGTTCGCCGTCGAGGGCGGCGCCCAGCTGGGTTCTCCGGGCGCCGCCGTCGGCCGGGACGTCGACGAGTGGGACGAGCTCTGCGACCACCTGCTGGTCCGCGAGGACCGCACCGGCGAGGTGGTCGGCACCTACCGGCTGCTGCCGCCCGAACGCGCCGCCGTCGCGGGCCGCAGCTACTCGGCCGGCGAGTTCGACCTCGACCGGCACGCCGCCCTGCGCCCCGGCCTGGTCGAGGCCGGCCGCAGCTGCGTGCACCCCGCGCACCGCAGCGGCGCGGTGATCACCCGGCTCTGGGCCGGCGTGGCCCGCTACGTGCTCGACCGCGGCGCGACCCACCTGGCCGGTTGCGCCTCCGTGCCGCTGTCCGACGGCGGCGCGACCGCCGCCGGGGTGTGGGACCTGGTGCGCGCCCGGCACCTGTCCCCCGCGCACCTGCGGGTCGTGCCGCACCTGCCCTTCGACGTCGAGTCCCCACCCCGGCCGGTCCGGCTGGTGGTGCCACCCCTGCTGCGCGCCTACCTGAAGCTGGGCGCCCGGGTGTGCGGGCGGCCGGCCTGGGACCCGGCCTTCGGGACGGCGGACTTCTACGTGCTGCTCGACCTCGCCGACGTCCCCCGTCCGGTGCTCGACCGCCTCACCGGGGGTGCCCGATGAGCATCTGGCTGCCGGTCAGCACCTGCACCGCAGGCTGCGCGACCACGACCGCCGCACCGGTGCCGGCCGCCGTCCGGCGCCGCCGCTGGCTGCGGTTGTCCGGTGCACTCGCCGGGGCCGGTGCCGCCTCGCTGCGCGCGCCGGTGGCCAGCGCCCGCGGCCGCCGCCGGATCCTCGTCTGCGCCGCCGCCCGGGTGCTGACCGCGGTCGGCGTCCGCGTCGAGGTGCACGCCTCCCCGGTCGGCTGGCCCCGCACCGGGCCCGGGCACGGCCCCGGGCACCTGGTGGTCAGCAACCACGTCTCCTGGGTCGACGACCTGGCGATGCTCACCGTCGTCCCCGGCCTGCCGGTGGCCAAGCGCGAGGTGGGCGACTGGCCCCTGGTGGGCGGGCTGGCCCGCCGGGCCGGGCTGGTGCTGCTCGACCGCGCCCGGATCCGCACCCTGCCGGGCGCCGTGGCGCAGGCCGCCGCGGCGCTGCGCGCCGGCGCGACCGTGACGGTGCACCCGGAGGGGACGACGTCCTGCGGGGTGGAGCTGGCGCGGTTCCGCCCCGCCTTCTTCCAGGCCGCGGTCGACGCCGCCGCCCCGGTGTGCCCGGTCGCCGTCCGGTACCGGCTGGCCGACGGGGACCCCACTGCGCTCGCCGGCTACCTGGCCGACGAGCCGCTGTGGCGCAGCGTCGCCCGGGTGGTCGCCGCGCGGGGCCTGGTCGTCGAGGTGCACCTGCTGCCGGCGCTGGACCCGGCCGGGGCGGACCGCCGGGAGCTCGCCGCGCTGGCCGAGTACGCGGTCGCCTCGGTCACCGAGGTCCGCGCCCCGGTCGTCGCGGCGCACCCGCGCCGGCTGCGCGTGCCGGTGCGGCGGGTCGTGCCGGTGCCCCGGGAACCCTCCCGTGCTGCGTGAGCAGGTGCCCGCCGACCCGGCCACCGTGGCCGTGCCCGGCGCCCCGGGCATGCGCGTCCTGGTGGTCGCCGAGACCTTCCTGCCGGCGGTCAACGGGGTGGTGAACTCGGTCCTGCGGCTGGTCGACCACCTCGCCGTCCGCGGGCACGACCCGGTGGTGCTCGCGCCGTCGGGCGCCGACTACGAGTCCCGCTGCGGCGCCCGGGTGCAGGTGGTCACCGTGCCGGCGGTGCGGCTGCCGCGGTACCGGCAGCTGCAGCTGGCCCGCCCGACCGGCGACCTCATCTCGGTGGTGCGGCGGCTGGCGCCGGACGTCGTCCACCTCGCGTCCCCGGCGGTGCTCGGCCGGGCCGCGGGCCTCGCCGCACGCAGTCTGGGCGTGCCGATCGTCGCGGCGTTCCAGACCGACCTCGCCGCCTACGCCCAGCGCTACCGGCTGCCGGGCGGCCCGGCCGCGGCCTGGCGTCTCCTGCGCACGGTGCACGGCACCGCCGACCTCACGCTGGCGCCGTCCTCCGCGACGGCGGCGGCGCTCCAGCGGCACGGGATCGGCCCGGTGGCGCTCTGGCCGCGGGGCGTGGACCTGGAGCAGTTCTGCCCGGCCCGGCGCGACCCGGCGCTCCGCGCCGAGCTGGCGCCCGGCGGTGAACTGCTGGTCGGGGTGGTGGCGCGCCTGGCGCTGGAGAAGCGGCTGGAGCTGCTCGGCCCGGTCAGCGAACTGCCCGGCGTGCGGCTGGTCGTGGTCGGGGACGGTCCGCAGCGGCGGGCGCTGACCCGGGCGATGCCGCGGGCCCGATTCCTCGGCCAGCTCGGTGGGGCCGGCCTGGGCGCCGTCGTCGCCTCGCTGGACCTCTTCGTGCACCCCGGCCCGGACGAGACGTTCTGCCAGGCGGTGCAGGAGTCGCTGGCCGCCGGGGTGCCGGCGGTCGTCGCCGCATCGGGCGGACCGCTGGACCTCGTGCGGCACCGGGAGAACGGCTGGCTGTGGGCCGGCGACGACCCGCACCTGCTGGCCGCCGTCGTCGCGGGGGTGCGGGACGACCCGGCCGCGCTGGCGGCGGCCGCCGTCCGGGCGCGGCCCTCGGTGGAGGACCGCACCTGGGGCCGGGCCGGTGATGCGCTGATCGAGCACCTGCGGCGGGTCCGGGCCCCTGCGGCGCTGCCCCGGTGACCGCGCCGACGGGTTCCACGTGGAACCAGCCGGGCGGTTCGGGTGAGGATCAGGGCGTGGCCATCGAACCGACCCCCTCGTCCGTCATCGATCTGTCCCGGTGGCGGCTCAACGCCCTGCCGGACGCCAACAGCGACGAGGACTGGGACGACGACCGGGAGCTCTTCGACCCCGAGGGCAACCGCGTCGACTCCTGGCGCGAGGGCTTCCCCTACGACGAACGGCTGCCGCGCCGGGAGTACGAGGTGCAGAAGCGGCTGCTGCAGATCGAGCTGCTGAAGCTGCAGGGCTGGGTGAAGGCCACCGGGCAGAAGCTGGTCATCGTGTTCGAGGGCCGCGACGCCGCGGGCAAGGGCGGCACCATCAAGCGGTTCACCGAGCACCTGAACCCGCGCGGCGCCCGGGTGGTGGCGCTGGACAAGCCCTCCGAGCGCGAGCAGACCCAGTGGTACTTCCAGCGGTACGTGCAGCACCTGCCCGCGGCCGGGGAGATCGTGCTGTTCGACCGCTCCTGGTACAACCGCGCCGGCGTCGAGCGGGTGATGGGCTACTGCACGCCCGAGCAGTACCGGCTGTTCATGCGGCACGCCCCGGAGTTCGAGCGGATGCTCGTCGAGTCGGGCACCCACCTGGTCAAGTTCTGGTTCTCGGTGACCCGCAGCGAGCAGCGCAGCCGGTTCATCGTGCGCCAGATCGACCCGGTGCGGCAGTGGAAGCTTTCCCCCACCGACCTCGCCTCGCTGGACCGGTGGGACGCCTACACCGAGGCGAAGGAGGCGATGTTCCTGCACACCGACACGGAGCACGCGCCGTGGACGGTGGTCAAGAGCAACGACAAGAAGCGGGCCCGGCTCGGCGCCATGCGGCACGTGCTGCACCGCTTCGACTACACCGACAAGGACGCCGCGGCCGTCGGGACGCCCGACCCGCTGATCGTCGGCCCGGCCGCCGACGAGCTGCCCTCGGCGCGCTGACCCCGGGCAGCACGACCCCCCGGACAGCACAGCGCCCGCCCCGAACTGCCGGGGCGGGCGCTGTGCTGGTTCAGCCGGAGATCAGCGACGGTTGGTGTCGGTGACCTCGTCGGTGTCGACCTGCTCCTTGCGGACGGTCTCGTTCACCTGCTGCTGGTCGGTCACGGTCTCGGTGTCCATCCGGACACGCTCGACCGGGACGGCCTCCTTCTCCACGACCGGACGCTCGGCGTGCAGCGTCACCTCGTGCTCCTCCTCGGAGATGGCCGGCCCGTCCATGGCCTTGCCCCGGTTGGCGTCGGTGATCGGCTCGCGCTCGATCCGCACCTCCTCGTGGGACACCGGCACGGTCTCGGTCACGTTCTCGGTGACCACGTACTTGCGGAGCCGGGCGCGACCGGTCTCCTCCTTGCGGGTGCCGACGTTGACGCGCTCCTCGGAGAGGGTCATCGCGTCGTCCGTGGTCGGGCCGGAGGTGTCGTGCCCGGTGGTGCCGTGCCGGTTGGTGTCGGCCGTGCCGGCCGACTCCGTCCGGGCGGTGTCGGTGGTGTCGGTGCCGGTGGTGGCCGTGCCACGCGTGGTGCCGTAGTACCGGTAGAGCTCCTGCTCCTCCTCGGGGGAGAGGTGCCCGTCGGTGTCGATCTTCGGCGCGTCCTTGACCTGGGACTTGGTCACCGGGACACGGACGCCGTCACCGGTGAGGTCCGCGTCCGCGATCGGGACGAAGGACTCCTTGGTGCCGAACAGACCGGTCTTCACGGTGACCCACTCCGGGTTGCCGGACTGGTCGTCGAGGTAGACCTCGGAGGCAGTGCCGATCTTGTCGCCGGAGGCGTCGTAGACGTCTGCGCCGATCACGCGGTCGAGGGTGTCGGTGCCGATCATGGTTCCGTGCTCCTCTTCTCGGGGACGTGTCGTCGCAGACAGGTCTGCCCACCTATCACGAGCGGAAACGGGCTGTCCATGATCGACACCTCCGGACGCGGGTGACCGACGCGTCGCGCTGCCGCGATCTCGCTGGTCAGCGCCGCGCCAGGGGCGTCAACCGGGCACCGGGGGCGATCGGCGCGACACGCCCGGCGGTGCCGGATCGGCCCCGGGCAGGCGTGTCGTCCAGGTCTGCGCCCGGTTCCGCCGCAGCATGGGCGGGTGCCTCCTCGTTCGCCCTACGACAACCTGGTCCACCCGCGCACCCAGAAGAAGCCCTCACCCCAGGTCGAGGCGCTCAAGGACGTCGTCGTCGAGGACCCCAGCAGCGGGTTCGTCGGCGCCGTCGTGCGGTGCGAGAAGGACGTCGTCCACCTCGAGGACCGGTTCGGCAAGGTGCGCGCCTACCCGCTGGGCCCCGGCTTCTGGGTCGACGGCCGGCCGGTCGTGCTGGTGCGGCCCAAGCAGAACGCGCCGTCCGGCCCGCAGCGCAGCGCGTCGGGATCGACGTACGTCGTCGGCGCCCGCGCCCGCGTGGCCCGGGAGGGGCGCATCTACGTCGAGGGCAAGCACGACGCCGAGCTGGTGGAGAAGGTCTGGGGCCACGACCTGCGGATCGAGGGCGTCGTCGTCGAGCCGTTGCACGGCGTGGACGACCTGCCCGGGATCGTCAAGGAGTTCCGCCCGTCGTCGGGTCGGCGGCTGGGCGTGCTCGTCGACCACCTGGTGACCGGCTCCAAGGAGTCCCGGATCGCCGCCCAGATCACCGGCGACCACGCGCTCGTCGTCGGGCACCCGTTCATCGACATCTGGCAGGCCGTGAAGCCCTCGGTGGTCGGCATCGAGGCCTGGCCGACGGTGCCCCGGGGCGAGGACTGGAAGACCGGCGTCTGCCGGCGGCTGGGCTGGGAGGACGACACCGGCTACGTGTGGGCGCAGCGCATCCTGGCCCGGGTCAAGGTCTGGACCGACCTGGAGCCGACGCTGATCGGCCGGGTCGAGGAGCTCATCGACTTCGTCACCACGGACTGAGGGGCACCCCGGCTCCCGCACTGTGCGCCCGGGGCGTGTGTCCACACCGGAACCGGCCCTCGGCACACCGTGCCCCGGAGACGACGCCGGCCGCCGCCCCCAGCGGGGACGGCGGCCGGACGCGAGCTGCTGGTGTCAGCCCGGGATGTAGTTGAACTCGTCCGGGTTCGGGCCGTTGCGGCCGTCGGCGCGGTCCAGACCGTCGATCTCACGCATGTCGTCGTGGGTGAGCTCGAAGTCGAACAGGTCGAAGTTCTGCTCGACCCGTGCGCGGGTGACCGACTTCGGGAAGACGATGTCGCCCCGCTGGATGTGCCAGCGCAGCGTCGCCTGGGCCGGGGTCTTGCCGTACCGCTCGCCCACCCGGATGAGGGTCTCGTCGTCGAGGACCTTGCCCTGCGCGATCGGCGCCCAGGCCTCGGTGCGGATCTCGTGGTCGGCGTTGAACGCCCGCAGGTCGTTCTGCGCGAAGTACGGGTGCACCTCGATCTGGTTCACCACCGGGCGGATCTCGGTCTCCCCGAACATCCGGCGCAGGTGGTGGGCGTTGAAGTTGGAGACGCCGATGGCCTTGACCCGGCCGGAGCGGTAGATCTCCTCCATCGCCTTCCAGGTCTCGACGTAGTCGACGTCGATGCCCGGCAGCGGCCAGTGGATGAGGAACAGGTCCAGGTAGTCGAACTTCAGCGCGTCCATCGTCCCGTCGAACGCCTTCAGCGCGGCGTCGCGGGCGTGGAAGCCGTTGTTCAGCTTGGAGGTCACGAAGACCTCCTCGCGCGGGACGCCGGACTGGCGGACGGCCTCGCCGACCTCGGCCTCGTTGCCGTACATCTCGGCGGTGTCGATGTGCCGGTAGCCGACCTCGAGCGCCGTGCGGGTGGCCTCGACGGTGTCCTCGGGCTTGATCTGGAAGACGCCGAAGCCCAGCTGGGGGATCTCGACGCCGTTGTTCAGGGTGATCGTGGGCACGGTGGCCATGCGGTGTCCTCCTGGTTCGACTGCTGCGTGGGACTGGCGGCGCGCGACACCGTGGTGCGCTGCCGGCCTGGTGGTCCCCCGTACCCCGGGCACGCGGCCGCTATCCGCGAGTCATCTCACCCGGCCGGTGGGAATGCTCAACCGTTGGCCGCCAGGTGGTCGACCAGGCTGCCGGCGAACCCCTCGGCGACGGCGAGCTGCTCGCGCAGCGCGGTCACCCGGGCCGTGGCCGCCTCGTGGAACATCCGCAGCCGGTCGAGCAGCTGCGCCCGGTCACCCGCGCCCCGCTCCAGGTCGGCGAGCAGGGTGAGCAGCTCGTGCATCTCCTCGAGGCTGAAGCCCAGCGGCTTCATCCGCTTGACCACCTCGAACCGGGCGACGTCGGCCTCGCTGTAGAGCCGGAAGCCACCCTCGGTCCGCGTGGTGGGGACGACGAGGCCGTTCTCCTCGTAGAACCGGATGGTGCGCAGGCTGAGCCCGGTCCGCTCGGCGACCTGGCCGATCTGCATCAGCCCACCGCCGGCGGCCGCGGTGGCCGGCGGCATCAGTGCGCCCCGGCGAGCTGGCCGGTGTGCCGGTCGTAGCGGTCGGCCGAGTGGCCGGTCAGGCCGACGACCCGGACCTGCTTGCCGCGGGTCTCGTACTTGTGGGTGATCGCGTCGAGCGCGGCGACCGTGGAGGCGTCCCAGACGTGGGCGTCGGTGAGGTCGATGACGATGTTCTCCGGGTCGCCGGCGTAGTCGAACTGGGTGTACAGGTCGTTGCTGGAGGCGAAGAACAGCGCGCCGCTCACCTGGTAGACGCGGGTGTCGCCGTCCGGGTCGTCGACGCTGGTGACCTGGACGAGGTGCGCCACCCGGCGGGCGAACAGCACACAGGCGACGAGCACGCCCGCGGCGACGCCGATGGCGAGGTTGTGGGTGATCAGCGTGCCGGCGACGGTCGTGAGCATCACCGCGGTCTCGCTGCGCGGCATCCGGTGGATGGTGCGCAGGCTGTGCCAGTCGAAGGTGGCGATGGCCACGAAGATCATCACCGCGACGAGCGCGGCCATCGGGATGATCGCGACGACGTCGCCCAGCGCGACCACCAGCACCAGCAGCAGCGCACCGGCCAGGAACGTCGAGAGCCGGGTGCGGGCGCCGGACTTCACGTTGATCATGGTCTGGCCGATCATCGCGCAGCCGCCCATGCCGCCGAAGAAGCCGGAGGCGATGTTCGCGGTGCCCTGGCCCCAGGACTCACGCGTCTTGTTCGACGGGGTGTCGGTGAGGTCGTCGACCAGCTTCGCCGTCATCAGCGACTCCATCAGCCCGACGAAGGCGACGCCGAGGGCGTAGGGGGCGATGATCGTCAGCGTCTCGAGGTCGAAGGGGATGGCCGGGATGCCGAAGAACGGCAGGCTGTCGGGCAGCTCACCCTGGTCGCCCACGGTCGGCACGGTCAGGGCGGCGGCCACGGTGAGCCCGGTGAGCACCACGATCGACACCAGGGGCGCCGGGACGACCCTGGTCAGCCGCGGGAGCAGGAAGATGATCGCCAGGCCGGCGGCGACCATCGGGTAGACCAGCCAGGACACGTCGACCAGGTAGGGCAGCTGTGCGGTGAAGATCAGGATGGCCAGCGCGTTGACGAAGCCGACCATCACGCTGCGCGGGATGAACCGCATCAGCCGGGCGAAGCCGACCAGGCCCAGCAGGATCTGGAAGACGCCGCCGAGCACGACGGCGGCGAACAGGTACTCCACGCCGTACTGCAGGGCCAGCGGGGCCACCACCAGCGCGATGGCGCCGGTGGCCGCGGTGATCATGGCCGGGCGGCCACCGGTGAAGGCGATGACCACGGCCATCACGAACGAGGAGTAGAGGCCCACCCGCGGGTCGACCCCGGCGAGGATCGAGAAGCTGATCGCCTCGGGGATGAGCGCCAGGGCGACGACGAGGCCGGCCAGGATCTCGGTGCGGGCGACCGAGGGGGAGAGCCAGGATGGCCGGCTCAGGCGCGGCCGGGACCGCGCGGGCAGTGCTGAGGTCAAGGTGGGATCTCCAGGTCGTGCGCCGGCAGGCGCGGAGGCTCGGCGCCAGCGCGGCACCGGGAGGGCGGGAGGTGCGTCAGCGCACCCGGGGTCGCGTGCTCTGCAGGCCACCGGGGGACGTCGTCGACCCCAGGTGGCGGCACGCGGTGTCGGGGACAGTCTGCCGGAGACCCTGCCCTTACGTAAGGGTTGACAATGCGGCCTTCGTCACTCCGGCGGCGTCGCCGGCACCGTCCCCGGCTCCGCCGGCCGCGCGTCGGCCGGCACGACGGACGCCTCCTCCAGCGGCGGGGGGACCGGCGACAGCAGGGCCACCACCCCGACCACCAGCGGCAGCGCGGCGGAGGCGACCAGCGCGACGCCGTACCCCCCGGTGGCGTCGTGCACCAGGGCGAACCCCACCGGGCCGAGTGCGGTCGAGCCGACGCTGACCGCGGCGACCACGCCGCGGATGGCGCCGAGGTGGGTGGTGCCGAAGTAGCGCGGGAAGGCGCCGGCCTCCACGGTGCGCACCGCGCCGCCCGAACCGCCGATCAGCGCGCCGAACGCGAGGGCCGACCACCCCGGCGCGACCGCGGTGCCCATCAGCAGACCACCGGCGAGCAGGGCCCATGCAGACGGCGGTCACCCACCGGGGGTCGACCCGGTCGATGAGCGCGCCGACGGCGAGGGTGGCCAGCAGGGCCGCCGCGGTCTGCGGCAGGAAGTTGGCCGCCGCCTCGGTGCTGCTCAGCCCGCGCGCGCCGAGCAGGTCGATCTGGTGGAACGCGACGGCGGTGGAGAGCATCCCGGAGACCCCGACGGCGGTGATGACCACCCAGAACAGCGACACCCGGCTGGCCTGCGCCAGGGTCCGCCCCCGTGGCGGGGCGGCCACCGGGCCCTGCGACGACCGCCGGCCGTCCGGCTGCTGGCCGAGGTCGGCGGGGGAGTTCCGCACGCCGAACAGGGCGAGCGGGACCACGAGCGCCCACACGACCAGGCCCTCCACCACCCAGGCGGTCCGCCAGCCGTGCGCCCCGATCAGCGCCTCCAGCCCGATCGGCGCCAGCGAGATGCCGGCCGCACCGACGGCGGAGACCAGCCCCACCGCGGTCCCCCGCCGCCGGGTGAACCAGACCGCCACCGCCGTCGTGGCGGTCAGCCCGAGAGCGCCCTGACCGGCCATCCGGACCCCGACGAACCCCGCGGTCAGCCCGACGAGCCCGGAGACGAACGACAGGGCCAGCAGCACGCCACCGAAGACCAGGCCGACCAGGGCCATGGTGCGGCGGGTGCCCAGGCGGTCCAGCGCCCGGCCGACCAGCGGCATCGCGCCCGCGCCCACGAGGGTGCCGACCAGGTAGGCGGTGGAGATGGCCGACCGGCTGATGCCCAGGTCGGCGGTCATCGGGTCGATGAACGCCGAGATGGCGGCCGTCTGGCCGGGGGCGGTCAGCGCCAGGGCCAGCGCCGAGACGGCCACCATGTGCCAGCCGTAGAAGCCACCGGGAGAGCGGGGGCCGGACCGGTCCAGTGGTGCCGGGCGACGAGCGGGCGTGCGGAAGCGGGACGTCGGAGTGCCTTTCCCGGAGCGGGGCCGGCACCGTCGGCGGCCAGGGTGGTCCGGGTGGAACGGTAGCGGCGGGGCCGGGGCCGCGCCGGATCAGCGCGGTTGCGCCTCCGGCGCGCCGACGTCGGTGGACGGACCCGGTACCGAGGGCGGAGCCGCCACGACCGGGGCGTCCGGACGGCGCAGCACCAGCCACCCGACGACGCCGACGAGCCCGGCCAGCGCCGCGCCGGCCGCGGGGACGGCGAAGGCGGCCTCGGCACCCCAGGCGTCCACGGCCGCACCGGCCAGCGCGGACCCCGCGGTCACCCCGACCGTCAGCCCCGTCGAGGTCCAGGTCAGCCCCTCGGTGAGCGCCGCCCGGGGCACCCGCGACTCCACCAGCGACATCCCGGCGACCAGCACCGGGGCGATGGCCAGGCCGGCGAGGAAGGCCAGCCCGATGAGCATCGGCAGCGAGTCGACCAGGTGCAGCGTCTGCGCGGCCAGGGCGAACAGCAGCGCGCAGACCAGGAACCGGCTGACCAGGGTGCCGGGCAGCCGCAGCACGCCGTAGGCCAGGCCCGCGGCCAGGCTGCCCGCGGCGTACGTGGACAACGCGATCCCGGCGACGGCGGGATGCCCCTCCGCCTCGGCGAAACCGACGACCACCACGTCGATCGCGCCGAACACGCTGCCGATCGCCAGGTAGGTGACCGCGATCGCCACCAGCCCGGCGGTGAGCACCCGGACCCGGGGCCGCGGCTGACCGGCCACCCGGCGCTCCACCGGCGGCGCGGTCGCCTCCAGCCGGGAGAGCACCAACGCCCCGACCACGCCGAGCAGCAGCCCGGTCAGGAAACCGGCCGGCGGCGACACCGCGGCCGCCAGCACGGTCACCGCGGGCGGCGCGGCGACGAAGACCACCTCGTCGGCGACGGACTCGAAGGCGAACGCGGTCTGCCGCTGCGCGGCGTCCGGCAGCGCGTGCGCCCAGCGGCTGCGCACCACCGAGCCGACGTTGGAGCCGCTGGCCCCGCAGACGGCGGCCAGGGCGAACCAGGCCCAGCGGGGCCCGTCGGCCACCACCACGGTGACGAACGCCAGGCCGGTGACCAGGTAGAGCAGCGCCGTCCAGCGCAGCACCGGGCTCTGCCCGATCCGGTCCATCAGCCGGGCCCACTGCGGGCTGGCGATCGCGAAGGACAGCGACAGGGTGCCGGCGACCGCGCCGGCCAGCGCGTAGCTGCCGGTCTCACCGGCGACGAGCAGGACCGAGCCCAGCCCGACGGTCGCCATCGGCACGCGGGCGAACCAGCCGGCCAGGGAGAAGGCCCGGGAACCGGGCACGGTGAACAGCTGGGCGTAGGGGGAGAAGACGGTGCGGGGTGACACGTTCTCGTCTCGCGCTCTCTGGCCACAGGCGAGTGCGGGGGTGCCCGCCGGACCCTCGGGTGGCGGTGCCGAAGGTAGCAGCGCGCCACTGCTCGCGTGCGCCATTACATTGGGACCGGTGACGACCTCCAGCCCCCTGCCCGACCCGCGGGTGCGCCCGCAGGTCACCCCGGGCACCGGCGGTCTGGTGGACCGGCACGGCCGGGTCGCCACCGACCTGCGGGTGTCGCTCACCGACCGCTGCAACCTGCGCTGCACGTACTGCATGCCGCCGGAGGGCCTGCAGTGGCTGCCGAAGACGGAGCAGCTCACCGACGACGAGGTCGTCCGGCTGGTCCGGATCGGCGTCGAGCTGCTGGGCGTGCGCGAGGTCCGGTTCACCGGCGGGGAGCCGCTCCTGCGCCCCGGGCTGCCGGGCATCGTGGCGGCCAGCACGGCGCTGCTGCCCCGGCCGGACGTGTCCCTCACCACGAACGCGATCGGGCTCTCCCGGATGGCGCCGGCGCTGGCCGAGGCCGGGCTGGACCGGATCAACGTCAGCCTGGACACCCTGGACCGCGACCGGTTCAAGCAGCTGACCCACCGCGACCGGCTCGACGACGTGCTGGCCGGTCTCCGGGCCGCGCAGGACGCCGGGCTCACCCCGGTGAAGGTCAACGCCGTCCTGCTGCACGGGATCAACGACGTGGACGCCGTCCCGCTGCTGGACTTCTGCCTGGCGCAGGGCTACGAGCTGCGGTTCATCGAGCAGATGCCGCTGGACGCCCACCACGCCTGGACCCGCGGCCGGATGGTCACCGGCGAGGACATCCTGGAGCGGCTCTCGACCGCGCACACGCTGACCCCCGTCGAGGAGGACCGCGGCTCCGCCCCCGCCGAGCGCTGGCTGGTCGACGGCGGCCCGGCCACGGTCGGCGTGATCGCCTCGGTCACCCGCTCCTTCTGCGGCGCCTGCGACCGCACCCGGGTCACCGCCGACGGTCAGGTGCGCAACTGCCTGTTCGCCCGCGAGGAGTCCGACCTGCGCGGCCCGATGCGCACCGGCGCCACCGACGCCGAGCTGGCCGACCGCTGGCGGATCGCCACCCTGGGCAAGCTGCCCGGCCACGGCATCGACGACCCGTCGTTCCTGCAGCCCTCGCGGCCGATGTCCGCGATCGGGGGCTGAGACCGGTGACGGTCACGGTCAGGTACTTCGCCGGGGCGCGCGCCGCCGCGGGCGTGACCACCGAGTCGCGCGAGGCGGCCAGCCTCGAGGAGCTGGTCGGTCAGATCGTCGACGCGCACGGCGAGCGGCTGGAGCGGGTGCTCACCGCCTGCTCGTTCCTGGTCGACGGAACGCAGACCCGGGACCGGTCGTTGGTGCTTGCGCCCGGCGCGGTGGTCGACGTCCTGCCGCCGTTCGCGGGCGGATGAGACAGGAGAGTGACATGAGCATCTGGGACAAGGCGAAGGCCAAGGTCGACCAGGCCGTGGGGCACGCCGAGGAGCTCTGGGGTCAGTCGCACGGCGACGCGGCCGCCGCTCTCGACGGCGAGGCCCGCCGGCTGGAGGGCGAGGCCGAGGAGGAGCAGGTCGAGCGCTCCGAGCACGAGCACCCCGAGCACCAGGACCCCCAGCACCAGGACCCCACACACCAGGACCCCGAGCACCAGCACCCCGGAGACCGGAAGCCGGACGACGACGGGCTGGCCGGCGCCGGCGCCCGCTGACCCCGCTCAGCCGGCGCGGACCGGCGCGGCGAGGCGGATGGCGACCAGCGCCACGTCGTCCTCCGGCCGGCCGTGCACCAGCCGGTCCAGCAGTTCGTCGCACAGCTGACCCAGCGGCAGGCCGGCGAGGTCGACCGCGGCCTGCCGCAGGCGCGTCATCCCCTCGTCCAGGTCGCCGCCACGCCGCTCGATGAGCCCGTCGGTGTAGAGCAGCACGGTCGTCCCGCAGTCCAGGGTGACCACCGACTCCGCCCGCTCGGCGGTGGCGTCGACCCCCAGCATCAGGTCGCCGCGCCAGTCGGCGAGCGCGGCGAGGGTGCCGTCGGGGTGGATCACCAGCGGTGGCAGGTGCCCGGCGTTGCTCCAGCGCATCCGGGTGAGCCCGCGGTCGGCCTCCGCCGGCGTCTGCTCGAAACGGGCCACGGCGGCGGTGGCGTAGGTGTCCACGTGCAGCTGCGCCATCGCGGCGTCCAGCCCGCGGAGCACCTCCCCGGGGCCGGCGTCGCTGTAGACGGCGACCCCGCGCAGCAGTGCCCGCAGCTGGCCCATCGCTGCCGCGGCCACGGTGTCGTGCCCGACGACGTCCCCGATCACCAGCATCGTCGCCCCGGAGGGCTGGGTGAACGCGTCGTACCAGTCACCGCCGACCCGGGCGGCCTCCGCCGCCGGGGTGTACCGGACCACCACCTCCGCCTGGTCGTCCTCGTAGCCGCCGGTGAGCAGGCTGCGCTGCAGGGCCTCGGCCAGCTGCCGCTGCTGGTCGAACAGCCGGGCGTTGTCCAGCACCAGGCCGGCGCGGTCGGCGACCTCCTGGGAGGTGGCCAGATCGGCCTCGCTGGGGGCGCGGCCGCCGTCGAAGTAGAGGGTGAGGACGCCGAGGGTGCGGCCGCGGCCACGCAGCGGCAGGGTCACCCCCGAGTTCGGCGCCAGCAGGCGCAGCAGCTCCCGGGCCTCGCAGTCGGGCAGCAGGTCGGCGACGTCGGCGCCGGGGGCGACCACCGTCTCCCCCATCAGCGCCCGCACCACCGGCGAGGCGACCGGCATCGACGACAACCGGACCTCGGCGTACCGCGACACCAGCGCGCGCTTGGCCGGGTCGACGTGCCACGAGCCGACGTCGCGCGGGCGCCCGTCGCCGTCGAGGACGGTGAGGATGCACCAGTCGCCCATCACCGGGACGATCAGCCGCGGGATGCGCGCGGCGGCGGTGTCGACGTCCAGGGTGCCGGCCAGCTCCGCGCTGACCCGGGCCAGCATCGCCAGCCGCTCCTGGGCGGCCCGTCGGTCGGTGACGTCGATGAAGTACATGCCCAGGCCCGCCGCACTGGGCACGGCGCGCGCCTCGAACCAGCGGTTGAGCGGGTGCGGGTAGAACGCCTCGACGACGGCCGGACGCCCGGTGGCCAGGCACTCGCGGAAGGTGCGGCCGAACTCGTTGTCGACGCTCGCCGGGAACACCGCCCAGTAGTCCTGGCCGACCAGCTCCTCGCGGGGCCGGCCGACGACCGCCTCGCCCGCGGCGTTGAGGTAGGTGATCCGCCACTCGCGATCGACGGACAGGTAGCCCATCGGCATCACCTCGAGCTGCCGCTCGATGCCCTCGTGGGTCGCCACGCCCGCACCTCCCCGTCCCGGTTCAGAGGCCGAGCGGTTCAGTTATGTCATGACGGATCGATGACGAGCAAGCAGCCCGACCCCAGGCGCACCACCGGTCACGGGCAGGCGACCCACTCCTCCTGGCCGTCGGTGAACACCTGGCGCTTCCAGATCGGCAGCCGGGCCTTGACCTCGTCGACCAGCTCGGCGCAGGCGGCGAAGGCCTGGCCGCGGTGCGCGGCGCTGACCGCGCACGCCAGCGCGACGTCGCCGATGGCCAGCAGGCCGATCCGGTGCGAGACGGCGACCGACCGGACCTCCGGGCGCGCGGCGAACTCCGCGGCGATCTCGGCGATCAGCTCCGGCGCGGTCGGGTGGCCGACGTACTCCAGCTCGGTGACCGACCGGCCGCCGTCGTGGTCGCGGACGACGCCGGCGAAGGAGACCACGGCGCCGGCCGCGTCGTCCGCCACGGCGTCCTCGTGCTCGGCGACCGAGAGCGGCTCGTCGGTGACCCGGGTCAGCAGCGTGCTCACGGCGGCGAAGGTACTCGCGGTCACGCCGTCGGCGGCACGTCGAGGTCGGTGGGGTCGGCCAGGCCGGTGCAGTCGACCTCGACGACGTCGCGGCCGGCCAGGTAGCCGCGCGCGCCCTCGTCGCCGGTCGCCGTCCCGGCCACCCCGGCCCAGTGCTCGCGGCCGAGCAGCACCGGGTGGCTGCGGACGCCGTCGTAGGTGGCCACCGCCAGGGCGTCGGGCGCGGCGTGACCGGCGACCCGGGCCAGCGCCTCCGGCGTCATCCCCGGCATGTCGACCAGCTGGACGAGCGCCGCGTCGACCCGGCCCGGCCACCCCAGCAACCCCTGCAGACCGGTGCGCAGGCTGGAGGCCATCCCGGTCTCCCAGTCGCGGTTGGCCAGCACGGTGGCGCCGGAGAGGTCGGCGCGCTGCCACACCTCCACGGCTGCCGCGCCGAGGACGACGAGCACCGGGTCGCACACCGCCGTCGCCGTCCGCACCGCCCGCTCGACCAGCAGGCTGCCCCGGTACTCGACCAGGGCCTTGGGCATGCCGTACCGCCGGCCGCCTCCCGCGGCGAGCACCAACCCGGCGACGGGCGCATCCGATGTCATCCGCCCACTGTCTCAGCGGGGGTGGACGGTGATCTCGCTGGCCTTCACCGCGGCCCACACCCGGGCGCCCGGGGCCAGGGCCAGCTCGGCGAAGGCCGCGGCGGTGACGTCGGCGGTCAGCGGCACCTCCCCGGCCAGGTCGCAGCGCACCACCGAACCGTGCGGCGTGGCGGCGACCAGCTCCACCGGCCACACGTTGCGCGGGCTGCCGCCGGGCCGCTCCCGGTGCAGCGCCACCGACTCCGGCCGGACGGCGGCGAACACCGGGCCCTGCGCCGGTTCCGCGATCGACACGTGGCCCCCTCCGTCCAGCGCCACCGACGTGCCCGCGGCGACCCCGGGGAGCAGCACCAGCCCGACCAGCCGGGCGACGTAGTCGGTGCGCGGCCGGCGGGCCACCTCCGCCGGCGTCCCGGTCTGCACGACCCGCCCGTCCTCCACCACCAGCACCCGCCCGGCCAGCGCCATCGCGTCCACCGGGTCGTGCGAGACCAGGACCGCGCTGCCGCCGTAGTCGGCCAGGTGCCGGTGCAGCTCGGCCCGGACGGCAAGCCGGGTGCGGGCGTCCAGCGCCGACAGCGGCTCGTCCAGGAGCAGCACCCGCGGGTCGCCGACCAGCGCCCGGGCCAGCGCGGCCCGCTGGGCCTGCCCACCGGAGAGCTGCCCGGGGCGCCGTTCGCCGAGCTCCCCGAGCCCGACCCGGTCCAGCCAGCCGGCCGCCGCCGCGCGGGCGTCCGCGCGGCGGGCGCCCCGGCAGCGCGGGCCGAAGGCGACGTTCTCGGTGATCGACAGGTGCGGGAAGAGCAGGTGGTCCTGGAACACCATGCCCAGCGGGCGGCGGTGCGCGGGGAGGTGCACGCCCGATGCGTCCCAGACCTGGTCGTCGACCCGGACCCGGCCGCCGTCCGGGCGCAGCAGCCCGGCGAGCACCCGCAGGACGGTGGACTTGCCCGCACCGTTCGGCCCCAGCACCGCCAGCACCTCGCCGTCGGCGACGGACAGCTCGACGTCGACGGTGAACCCGCCCCGGTCGACGACGACGCGCGCGTCGAGGGTCACGCCGCCGCCCGCCCCAGCCAGCGGTCGCGGAGCAGCAGCAGGGTGGCAAGCGAGACGCCGAGCAGCACCAGGGACAGCGCGATCGCCGCCTCCGGGTCCGACTGCAGCGCCAGGTAGACCGCCAGCGGCATCGTCTGCGTCGTCCCGGGGAAGTTGCCGGCGAAGGTGATCGTCGCGCCGAACTCGCCCAGCGCGCGGGCCCAGCACAGCACCGCGCCGGCGGCGATCCCCGGCGCGACCAGCGGCAGGGTGACCCGGCGGAACGTCGTCCACCGGTCGGCGCCGAGGGTGGCCGCGGCGTCCTCGAACCGGGCGTCGGCGGCGCGCAGCGCCCCTTCCACGCTGATCACCAGGAACGGCATCGCCACGAACGTCTCGGCGATGACGACGGCGGTGGTGCTGAACGGGATGGTGACGCCCCACCACTCGTACAGCCACTGCCCGACGAGCCCCTGCCGGCCGAGCACCAGGAAGAGGGCGACGCCGCCCACCACCGGGGGCAGCACCAGCGGCACCGTCACCAGCGCCCGGAGCACGCTGCGCCCGCGCGCCCGGGAACGGGCCAGCACCCAGGCCAGCGGCACCCCGAGCAGCAGGGACGACCCGGTGGCGAGGGTGGCCGACACCAGCGACAGCCGCAGCGCCTGGCCCACCGCCGGCTCGGCCAGCAGGGTCGGGAGCTGCGACCAGGGAGCCCGCAGCACCAGGCCGAGCAGCGGCAGCACCAGGAAGCAGACGGCGAGCACCGCCGGCACCAGCAGCGGCACCGGCACCCCGCCGTCCCGGGGCCCCCGCGCGTCGCTCACGGGGCGGTGCTCATGGGACGGAGAAGCCGGCGTCGGCCAGCGCCTGCTGCCCGGCGTCGCTGAGCACCAGGTCGACGAAGGCCTGCGCCGCGACCGGGTGCGGCGCGTCGGCCAGGGTCGCCAGCGGATAGCGGTTGGCGACCTGCTCGGCCTCGCCGAAGGCGAACGCCAGCACCCGGTCACCGGCGGCGACGACGTCGGAGCGGTAGACCAGCCCGGCGTCCACCTCACCCAGCTCGACCTTGGTCAGCACGGCGCGCACGTCGTCGTCGTAGGTGTCCGGCGCGTCGGACCGGCCGGCCACCTCGAGCACCTCCGCGGCAGCCGCCCCGCAGGGCACCTCGGCGGCGCAGACGGCGAGCGTGACGTCCGAGGGCAGCAGGTCGGCCAGCGAGGGGATGCCGGCCGCCGCCGGCGGGGCGATCCCGGCGGGGTTCGACACCGGGACGGCGAGCATCAGCCGGTTGGCCGCGTAGACCTCCGGGTCCCCGGCCAGCCCGGCGTCGGCGACCCGGGCCAGCTGCTCCGCGTCCGCCGGGGCGAAGACGTCGGCCGGTGCCCCCTGGGTGAGCTGGGTGGCCAGCGTCGAGCTGCCGGCGAAGGTGAACTGCACGGTCAGCCCGGGGCGCTGGTCCTCCAGCTGGGCACCGAGCTCGGTGAAGACGTCGGTGAGCGAGGCGGCCGCGAACACGGTGAGGGTGTCCTCGTCCTCCGCCGGGGCCCCGCAACCGGTCAGCACAAGAGCCGAGGTCGCCGCAGCCAGCGCCCTCCTCACGGCACGATGACCTGGCAGGTGCGCGCTCGCTCCGCTCCTCGCTCGCTGACGCTCGCTGCGATGCTCACTCACGGCACGTCCACGCTGACCTGGGTGGCCTTCACCGTCGCCACCGCCCGGCCGCCGACCTCCAGGCCCAGCTCGTCGGCGGCCTCCCGGCTCATCAGCGACACCAGCCGGAAGGGCCCGGCCTGGATCTCCACCTGGGCCATGACGCCGTCTCGCAGCACCCGGGTGACGATCCCGGCCATCCGGTTGCGGGCCGAGGACGACCGGGTGACCCCGGGCGGCGGGGTCTCGTGCAGCTCCACGGCCACCCGGGCGAGGTCCGCGCCGTCGACCTGGGCCGGGCCGGCATCCCGGTGGGCGGCGAGCCGGTCGGCCTCGATCCAGCGCCGCACGGTGTCGTCGCTCACACCGAGCAGCGCAGCGGCCTCGGCGATGCGGTAGGTGGCGGGCACCGGCGCACCGTAGCGACCGCAGGTGCGGACCTACAAGAACATAGCAACCGCAGATGCGGACTTCACGGGTCAGACCAGGGCGCGGCGGCGGAGCAGCACCGGGTGCCGGCCGCGGACCGGCTGGGCCCCGGGCCGGGCCGGGCGCAGCGACTCGAGCGACCAGATGCCGACGCGGACCAGGGCCTCGCGGATGATCCGGCCGCTCATCTTGCTCTGCCCGAACTCCCGGTCGGCGAAGACGATCGGCACCTCGGCCAGCCGCAGCCCCCGGGACCACACCTGCCGGGCCATGTCGATCTGGAAGCAGTACCCCTGCGACTGCACCGACCCCAGGTCCAGCGACTCCAGCGCCTGCCGCCGGAAGGCCCGGAACCCGCCGGTCGCATCGCCCAGCGGCAGGCCGAGGGCGACCTGCACGTACCGGTTCGCCGTGCGGCTGAGCAGCTCGCGGTGCCGCGGCCAGTCGCGCACGCTGCCACCGGGCACCCAGCGCGAGCCCAGGACGGCGTCGGCGGTGGCGAGCCGGTCCAGCAGCCGGGGCAGGTCCTCCGCGCGGTGCGACCCGTCGGCGTCCATCTGCGCGATGACGTCGTAGCCCTGGTCCAGCGCCCAGCGGAAGCCCTGGACGTAGGCCGGGCCCAGGCCGGCCTTGCCCGGCCGGTGCAGCACGTGCACGCGGGGGTCCGCGGCGGCGATCCGGTCGGCCAGGGCGCCGGTGCCGTCCGGGCTGTTGTCGTCGACGACCAGGACGTGCGCGTCCGGGACGGCCTGCAGCACGGCGGTCAGCGTCCGGGGCAGGCTCTCGAACTCCTGGTAGGTGGGGATGCAGACACACACGCTCGGAGGGGTCACCGTCGGAGCCATTGCCGACGCCCGGCCTGCGGACACCCCCTGGAAAGACACGATTCGGCATCGATCCATAACCGGCGATACCGGATCGTTACCCGATCTCGCGGGTCACCCGGCCGGTGCGCGGTCATGGGAGCAGGGACCGTTTCACCCGATCTCAGGAGCACCCCATGAACCGCATCGTCCGCGGCGTTGCCGCCGCGTCCTTCTCCGGCCTGGTCGTCTTCGGCGTCGGCGCCTGTGGCGCCGAGGAGGAGGGCACCGTCGAGGTCACCGAGACCGAGCAGGTCACGGAGACCGAGGAGACGTCGACCGAGGTCACCGAGACCCTCGAGCCGACCGAGACCGAGGTGTCGACCGAGGAGGAGGTCGTCGAGACCGAGACCGAGGTCGACACCGAGACCGAGACCGAGTTCGCCACCGAGACCAACTGACCGGTGCACCTGGCCGCACCAGCGGCTGAACAGTCCCCAGCGGGCGGCGCCTCCGGGCGCCGCCCGCTGTGGGTCTGGGCACTGCCCCTGACGCTCTTCCTGCTGGGCACCGCACTCCGGTTCTGGGCCCTGGGCGACCCGGACCGGCTGTACTTCGACGAGAAGTACTACGCCCAGGACGCGCTCGACTACGTCACCCGGGGCGTCGAGGAGGGCCGGCCGGCCCACCCTCCGCTGGGCAAGTGGGTCATCGCGCTGGGCATCGAGGCCTTCGGGTACACCCCGTTCGGCTGGCGGATCGGCGTCGCGCTCGCCGGGTCGCTGACGGTCCTGCTGACCTACCTCGCGGGACGGCGGCTGCTCCGACACCCGGCCGCGGCCGCCCTCGCCGCGGTCCTGGTGGCGCTGGACGGGCTCGCCCTGACGAGCAGCCGGATCGCCATGCTGGACGCCGTCCTGGGGCTGTTCGTCGTCCTGGCCGTCTGGCTGGTGCTCGTCGACCGGGACGCCCGCCGCCACGACCGCCGGGCCGGGGAGCCGCTGCGCAGCTCGTTCCTCGGCTCCCGGTACCGCTGGCTTGCCGGGCTCGCCCTGGGCCTGGCCGTGGCGACGAAGTGGTCCGGCCTGCTGGCCGTCGGCGCCGCCGGCCTCCTGGTGCTCGGCACCGAGCTCGCCGGACGGTCGGAGGGAGCCGGCCGGGCGATCCGCCGCGGCCTGGCGGTGAGCGCCGGGGCCGCACTGAGCTTCCTGCTGCTGCCGGCCGTCGTCTACCTCGCCAGCTTCACCGGCTGGTTCCTCAACTACGCCGACAGCGAGGCCGGCGCCCGCGCCTGCGGCCCCGGGGAGTGCACCGCGTCGATCGGTGAGCGGCTGGACACCTGGGTCGACAGCCAGGTCGACCTCGTCGGCTTCCACCAGCGCCTCGAGGCCACCCACCCGTACCGGTCGGACCCGCTGGGCTGGCCGTGGCTGGAACGCCCGGTGCTGGTCTACCTGGAGTCCTGCACCACCACCGAGCAGGTCGAGGAGGGCTGCGCCGTCCCGGCGGGGACCCAGGCCCGGATCGTGCTGCTCGGCAGCCCCGCGCTGTGGTGGCCCGCCCTGCTCGCCGCCCCGGTGCTGCTCTGGCGGTCGGTCGCCCGGCGGGACGGCGTGGCGGCGACGATCGGGGTCACCCTGCTGGCGCTGTGGCTGCCCTGGCTGGCCGCGGGGAAGCCGGGCTACTTCTTCTACCTGGTGCCCGCCGTGCCGTTCCTCGCCCTGGGCCTGGTGTACGCCGTGCAGCTCAGCCGGTGGCCGCGCGTGCTGGGCGCCGGGCTGCTCGCGCTCGCCGTCGCCGCGTCCGCCTTCTTCGCGCCGATCTGGTTCGGCACGCCGCTGACCCCCGACCAGCTCGACCTGCGGTACTGGCTGGGCTCCTGGCGGTGACCCGCGCCGCACCTGCGCGTCGTTTGTCGATCTCGGGGGTCGGGAATCCGGCGCCGGTGACCAGCACCGCTCAGCAGAACCCCGTCGGCGGCTCGGCCTCGGCGCGCACCCGGCGCATCCGGCAGACCGCCCGGGAGGTGCTCGGCTTCACCGAGTTCCGCCCCGGCCAGGAGGAGGCGATGAAGGCCGTCGCCGCCGGCCGGGACACCCTGGCCGTGCTGCCCAGCGGCGCGGGCAAGTCGGCGGTCTACACGGTGCTCGGCGCTCTCCTCGAGGGGCCGGTGCTCATCGTCTCGCCGCTCATCGCGCTGCAGCGCGACCAGGTCCAGCGGCTGGCGGAGCTGGGGGAGGAGACCGTCGGCCGGGCCGCCGTGCTGAACTCCAACCTGTCCGGCGGTGACCAGCAGGCGGTGCTCGACGGGCTGCGTGACGGAACGGTCCGCTTCTGCTTCCTCGCGCCCGAGCAGCTGGCCAAGCCCGAGGTCGTCGAGACGATCCGGCAGGCCGAGCCCGCGCTGTTCGTCGTCGACGAGGCGCACTGCGTCTCCGCCTGGGGCCACGACTTCCGCCCCGACTACCTGCGCCTGGGCGGGGTGGTCGAGCAGCTCGGCCACCCGACCGTGCTGGCGCTGACCGCCACCGCGGCTCCGCCGGTGCGCGCGGAGATCGTCGAGCGGCTGGAGATGCGCGACCCGGAGGTCGTCGTCGCCGGGTTCGACCGGCCGGAGATCCGGCTGGAGGTCGAGCAGCACGCCGACGCGCACGGCAAGCACGCCGCGGTGCTCGACCGGGTCACCGAGCTGACCGGGCGTGGCACCGGGATCCTCTACAGCGCCACCCGCCGGGGCACCGAGGAGTTCGCCGAGCAGCTCACCGAGCGTGGGCTGCGGGCGCGGGCCTACCACGCCGGGCTGAAGAAGAGCGACCGCGAGGACGTGCAGCGGGCCTTCATGGCCGACGAGCTGGACGTCGTCGTCGCCACCACCGCCTTCGGGATGGGCATCGACAAGCCCGAGACCCGGTTCGTGGTGCACGCCGAGCCCGCCGACTCCGTCGACAGCTACTACCAGGAGATCGGTCGCGCCGGCCGCGACGGCGAGCCGGCCGTCGCAGTGCTGGTGTACCGGCAGGAGGACCTCGGCATCCGCAAGTTCTTCGCCGCCGGTGCCCCGGCGGAGGAGGAGCTGCAGCAGGTCGCCGGGCTGGTCCGGGCCGGCACCGAGGCCGGCATGGACGGCGTCGACGTGACGGACCTGCGCACGGAGACCGGCCGCGCCGCCACCCCGCTGGTGCGGGACCTGAACCTGCTGGCGCAGGCCGGCGCGGTGGTGCTGGACGACGAGGGGACGGCCTCCCCCGCCCCCGACGCCCCGGCACCGGGCGAGGCCGCGGCGGCCGCCCGCGAGCTGGCCGAGCACCACGTCCGGGTCGACGAGAGCCGGGTCGAGATGATGCGCGGCTACGCCGAGACCACCGGCTGCCGGCGCCAGTTCCTGCTCGGCTACTTCGGGGAGCAGCTGGACTCCCCGTGCGGCAACTGCGACAACTGCACCGCCGGGCTCTCCACCGAGCAGCGCACCGCCGACGCCGACCACCCGTTCCCGGTCGACTCGGCCGTCGAGCACACCGAGTGGGGTCCGGGCATCGTGATGCGCCACGAGGACGACCGGGTGGTCGTGCTCTTCGAGGAGGTCGGCTACAAGACCCTCGCCCTCCAGGCCGTCGTCGACAACCAGCTGCTCACCGAGCGCGCCGGCGGGTGATCTGCGCCGGTTCGCCGTGCGGGTTCCCGGCGGTGGCTTGATCATGAGCGGGGACCGGGCCGCTGGAGCCCGGCCGGGAGGAGTGCGTACGTGAAGGTCCTGGGCATCAACGCGATCTACCACGACCCGGCGGCGGCCCTGGTCGTCGACGGCAAGGTCGTGGCCGCGGCCGAGGAGGAGCGGTTCAGCCGGCGCAAGCACGGCAAGCGCCCGCTGCCCTGGAGCGCCTGGGAGCAGCCGGAGCTCGCCGCGGCGTGGTGCCTGGCGGAGGCCGGGATCCGGCCCGAGGAGCTCGACGCGGTCGCCTACTCCTTCGACCCGGCGCTGATGGGCACCCCGGAGGAGTCCGGGCTGAACGACCCCGGCGACGTCATGCGCAAGCAGTACGCGGAGATGGCGCCGGACTTCCTCGCGCACGCCCTGCCCGGTCTGGACCCGGCGAAGGTGCGCTTCGTCAAGCACCACGTCGCGCACGCCGCCTCGGCCGGCAAGGCCGCCCCGCAGCGGGACAACGCCGTGCTGGTGCTCGACGGCCGCGGCGAGGCGCACAGCCACCTCGCCGGCCGGTACGTCGACGGCCAGCTGGAGGTGCTCGCCGGCCAGGCGCTGCCGCACTCGCTGGGCCTGATGTACGAGGACCTCACCGCCCATCTGGGCTTCCTGCGGAGCTCCGACGAGTTCAAGGTCATGGCGATGGCCTCCTACGGCAAGCCACGCTTCCTCGGTGAGCTGTCCGAGCTGATCCGGGCCACCGGCGACGGCGGGTTCCGCACCGAGGAGATCGACTACACCGAGTTCGCCCCCCGGCTGCGCAAGGGCGACCGGTGGACCGCCGACCACGCCGACCTGGCCGCCAGCGTGCAGGCGCGGCTGGAGGAGGTGCTGGTCGACCTGGCCCGCTGGGTGCACGAGCAGACCGGGGAGAAGACCCTCACCCTGGCCGGCGGCACCGCGCTCAACTGCGTGGCCAACACCCGGATCCTCGCCGAGAGCCCGTTCGAGGAGGTCTGGGTGCAGCCGGCCGCCGGTGACGCCGGCACCGCTCTGGGCGCCGCCCTGCACGTGGCCGCCGAGCTCGGTGAGACCACCGAGCCGATGCCGGGTGCGGCGCTGGGCCGCGGCTGGAGCGACGACGAGATCGAGCAGTGGCTGCAGACCGCCGCGATCGACTACGAGCGCCCCGACGACGTCGCCGAGGCCGTCGCCGAGGTGCTGGCCGACAACGGCATCGTCGCCTGGTTCCAGGGCCGCAGCGAGTACGGCCCGCGCGCCCTGGGCCACCGCTCGCTGCTCGCCCACCCCGGGTACGAGGCCAACCTCGAGCGGATGAACGACGTCAAGGGCCGCGAGCAGTTCCGCCCCGTGGCGCCGATGGTGCTGCTGGAGAAGGCCCCGGAGATCTTCAGCCGCGGCCCCATCCCCTCGCCGTACATGCTCTTCGTGCACGACGTCGCCCCGGAGTGGAAGGACCGCATCCCCACGGTCACCCACGTCGACGGGACGGCGCGGATCCAGACCATCGACCCGGAGACCGAACCGCTGGTGCACCGGATGATCTCGGCGTTCGAGCGGCGCACCGGCGTCCCGGTCGTGGTCAACACCAGCCTGAACACCGCCGGGCGGCCGATGGTCGACGACCCGCGGGACGCGCTGGAGTGCTTCGGCTCCGCCCCGGTCGACCTGCTGGCCATCGGTCCGTTCGTCGTCCGGCGCCCGAAGGCGACCGCCCGCCCCGCCTGAAGATCACGATCCGGGAACGACCGCCACCTGATCGGGTGGCGATCGTTTTCCTGCCGCGAGCCTGGGAACTCCCTGTGCTGGCGCGCTGAGAACTGGCGGGCCGAAGACGACACCGGAGGCATCCATGACCACAGCAGACCAGCCCGGCGCCGGCCGCCGAGGCATGACCTGGCCTCAGATGCTCGCCCTGGCGATCGGCGTGATCTACACGCTCATCGGCATCATCGGGTTCTTCATCACCGGGTTCGACGACTTCGCCGCGCACACCGACGAGACGTTGATCGGGTTCTCCATCAACCCGCTGCACAACATCGTGCACCTGGTGATCGGCCTGGCCGGGATCGCGCTGTCCCGGACCCTGGGCGCCGCGCGCACCTACGGGTGGCTGCTCGCCGTCGGCTACGGGGCCGCGTTCATCTACGGCCTGTTCGCCGCCGGCGAGGAGGAGCCGCTGAACTTCCTCAGCATCAACTGGGCGGACAACTGGCTGCACCTGGTCAGCGCCCTCGCCGGCCTGGCCATCGCGCTGGGCCCGGTCAAGCACGCGGGCACCCGCGGCCGGGACGAGTCCCTCCGCACCCGCTGACCCCGGCCTCCCGGCAGCTGCCACTGCGGGGACCGACCGACACCGCCGCCCCGGCCGCCGTCCGGCGTCCGGGGCGGTCGTGCGTCCGCACGACTACGGTCCGGGCATGGACTTCAGCCTGTCCGTCCGGGCCGAGGACGTCACCGGCCGGATGTGGGACTTCATGCGGGAGCGGGTGTTCCCCGCCGAACCCGTCTACGACGCCTGGCGGGCCGCCCGCGGCCACGACGACCACGGGCACCCACCGGTGCTCGAGGAACTCAAGACCGAGGCGCGCGCCCGCGGGCTGTGGAACCTCTTCTCCCCCGAGCTCTCCGGGCTGAGCAACCTGGAGTACGCCAGCGTGGCGGAGGTGACCGGCTGGTCGCCGGTGATCGCGCCGGAGGTGACCAACTGCGGCGCCCCGGACACCGGGAACATGGAGACGCTGATGCTCTTCGGCACGCCGGAGCAGCGGGCGCGCTGGCTGGAACCGCTGCTGGCCGGGGAGATCCGGTCCGGGTTCGCGATGACCGAACCCGACGTCGCCAGCTCCGACGCGCGCAACATCCAGACCTCGATCGTCCGCGACGGCGACGAGTACGTGGTCAACGGCCGCAAGTGGTGGACCAGCGGCGCCGCCGACGAGCGCTGCCAGGTCTTCATCGTGATGGGCAAGACCGACCCGGACGGCGACGCGCACCGGCAGCAGTCGATGGTGCTGGTGCCCCGGGACACCCCCGGCCTGGAGATCGTGCGGCACCTGCCGGTCTTCGGCTACCAGGACCAGCACGGGCACTCGGAGCTGCGGTTCACCGACGTCCGGGTCCCGGTGGCGAACCTGCTGGCCGGGGAGGGCGACGGCTTCATGATCGCCCAGGCCCGGCTGGGCCCCGGCCGCATCCACCACTGCATGCGGGCACTGGGGATGGCCGAGCGGGCGCTGACGCTGATGGTCGAACGCGCCAAGGCCCGGGTCGCCTTCGGCCGGCCGCTGGCCGAGCAGGGCACCGTCCGGGAGCTGATCGCCCGCTCGCGGATCGAGATCGACTCAGCCCGGCTGCTGGTGCTCAAGACCGCCGACCTGATCGACCGGCACGGCGCCAAGGGCGCGCGCACCGAGATCGCCGCGATCAAGGTGGCCGCGCCGCAGGTGGCCTGCGACGTCATCGACCGGGCGATCCAGGTGCACGGCGGGGCCGGGGTCAGCAACGACACGGTGCTGGCCCGCTTCTACGCCAGCGCCCGCACGCTGCGGATCGTCGACGGCCCGGACGCGGTGCACGTGCGCTCGGTGGCCCGGGAGGAGCTGGCGCGCGAGCGCCCCTGGCACGGCTGAAGGTCACGACTCGGTAACGGCGGCACCCCTGCGGCGACCCCCACGGCGTCCTAGGGGGTGACGGCGGGAGGAGACCGGGTGCGAGCCGACCACGAGGCGGGGTTCGAGGCGTTCGTCGCCGCGCGCTCCGACGACCTGCTGCGGGTCGGGTTCCTGCTGACCGCCGACCGCGGCCATGCCGAGGACCTGCTGCAGACCGCCCTGCTCAAGGCCTACCGCCACTGGGGACGGATCTCCCGGGAGGACCCCTACCCATACGTCCGCAAGGTGCTGGTCACCAGCGCGGCCAGCTGGCGGCGCCGGCGGGCGACCCAGGAGATCGTCTCGCTCCCCGCGCACGACGTCGCCGGCCCCGACCCGACCGACGACGTCGCCGAGCGGGACCGGATGGCGACCGTCCTGGCGACCCTGCCGCCCCGGATGCGGGCGGTGCTGGTGCTCCGCTACGGCGAGGACCTCGGCGAGGCGGCCACCGCCGCAGCGCTGGGCTGCTCGGTGAACACCGTGAAGAGCCAGACCACCCGAGGGCTCGCCCGGCTCCGTGCCGCGTTCGGCGAGCTGCCCGCCCCTGCCCCCGTGGAGAGCTGACGTGGACCTCATGGACGTGGAGACCGAGCTCCGGTCGCACCTGGCGAACCGGCCCACCCCGCTGGCCCCCGACCCGCGGGACCTGGTGACGCGCACCCGCGACCGGCACCGGCGTCGTCGCCGCCACCAGGCCGTCGTCGCCGGCGCCGGGCTGACCGTGGCGCTGCTGTTCGGCGCGGTCCCGGTGGTGGAGGGTCTGCTGCCGGACGTCGGCCGGTCCGACACCGCGGCCCCGTCGGCCAGCACGGCACTGCCCAGCCTCTACGACCTGCCGACCCGCGGCACCCTCGCGGGCGACGAGAAGTGGCTCGCCGGCGTCGCGGCCCTCGACTGGGGGCCGCACGACCCGGCGTACGTGCCCACCCCGCCGACCGACTCGCACCGGGTCGCCTTCGCCGGGGACACCGCCACCGGTCGCGTCGCCCTGGTGCTCGGCCGGGAGGACAACCAGCTGTCCGCGACCTGGTTCACCGGCCCGGCTGGCGCAGGACCGGAGGAGATGGTCCCGGCGACGCAGCCGCGGGAGACCTTCCCGGACCAGCCTCAGCTGCTGATCGACGTCGCCGATCCGGCCGACTCCCGCGGCGTGCTGGTCGCGGTGAGCCGCCCGGGCGACGAGTTCGCGCACAGCGCCGGGCCGTCCGTCGCCGCGGACGGCTCGGAGTCCACCGTGTTCACGCCGGTCGAGGCGGCCGACGGGGTGGCCGTCGTCGACGTCCCCGCGCCGACCGGCTGGCTCTTCGGTCGGCAGGTCCAGGTGGTCCGGGACGGCAGCACCGCCTACACGCTGCCGGCGGAGCTCAGCGACCGCGCCGCCACGGCGGCCTCGTCGCCCGTCCCCGTCGCCGACCCGCGCGGCCTGCGGTCCTCGGCCAACGAGACCTGGCTGCAGGGGCTGCTCCAGCAGATGCTCGGCCACTACGGGGTGCGCCCGGAGGACGTGGCGCCCACGCTGCTGGCCGTCGGCTCCCCCACCGGCAGCGCGGCCGAGCAGATCATCATGGTCGGCCTGACGTTCCCGTCCGGGGCGACGACGACCTGGGCGGGCCGGTCCATCGCCGACACCCGCAGCAGCGAGACGGGCACCGTCGCCGGGGCGCCCGCGGCCGCGGGACCCGACCTGCTGGGCCAGCTGTTCGCCCTGCCGATCCCGGGCGGGCACCTGGCGGTGAGCGGGCCGCTCACCGGCGTCACCGCCGAGGTGCTGGACCGGGACGGCGAGCTGCTCACCACCCTGCCCCTGGTGTCCGGCGGCGGCGCGGGAGACGTGCCCCCACCGGCGGCGGCAGCGGTGCGGATCCGCGATGCCGCGGGCACCGTGGTCGCCGAGGGGCCGCTGACCGAGCTGGCCCGGTGACCGGGGAGCCGGCGTCGGTCATCGCCATGCGGCAGCTGGCCGAGGAGGCCCACCAGCAGCGGCGGTGGCGCACGACGGCGCGGGTGCTGAGAACGGTTCCACCCCGGCGGACGGTTCCCAACGGGGTGGGCCGGTGGTACGACGGTGCCACGGCGGAGGAGGCAGCGTGGACGACGTCCGACCACCGGTGACGATCGAGCACGTGGCCCGGGTCGCCGGGGTGTCCCGGGCGACGGTGTCCCGGGTGCTGACCGGCTCCGGGCCCGCCTCCGCGGCGTCGGCCGCGCGGGTGCGGGACGCCGTCCAGCAGCTGGGTTACGTCGCGGACCCGGTGGCCCGGGCACTGGTGCGCGGGCGGGGCACGCGGCTGGTCGTCGCGGTGTCCCGCGCCTCGGCGACCGACCTCGTCGACTGCCCCTACGTGTCCCGGGTGGTCGCCTCGACCGCCCAGCAGTGCGCCGGCGAAGGCCTCGGCGTGGCGTTGCAGTGGCTGCCCCAGGCGGCGCCGGAGCCCGTCCTCGACGCGCTGGCCCGGGACCGTTCGGTCGCCGGTGTGGTGCTGGTCGACACCACCAACCGGGTGCTGGCCGCCGTCCCGCCCCGGCTGACCGGCCGGGTGGTCTCCATCGGGGCGGGCTCGGCGACCGTCCCGGCGGTCGACGTCGACATCGCCGCCGCGGCGGCGGCGCTCACCGGCCACCTGCTGGCCTCCGGCCGGCGCCGGGTGGCGATGCTGGCCGGCCCGCCGTGGCTGCCCTGCGCCGAGGTCCCCGTCACCGCCCACCGGGCGGCGATGCGCGCGGCCGGGCTGCCCACGCGGGTGCTCCCCGGCGACTACACGACTCGCAGCGGCCGGCTCGGTGCCGCCGAGGCGCTGCGCCGGTGGCCGGACACCGACGCGCTGTACGCGATCTGCGACGAGACGGCGCTGGGGGCGATCCAGACGCTGCGGGCGCTGGGCCGCCGCGTGCCCGACGACGTCGCGGTGACCGGCTTCGACGACCTGCCGGTGGCCGCCTTCAGCGGCCCGCCGCTGACCACCGCGACCCACCCGGTCGAGCAGATCGCCGCCCGGGCCGCGCACACCCTGCTCGGGCAGGACCCGGCCCCGGTCACCCTCTTCCCCTCGGAGCTCGTGGTGCGCGACAGCGCGTGAGCTCAGCCCCGCGGCGCGCGGCGGTAGAGCAGGAACCCGACCACCGCGAGCACCACCCCCAGCACCAGCTGGGCGATGCCGACGCCGGCCCGGTCGGCGCCGAACCAGGTCACGCTGGAGACCAGCAGCACGGCCGCGACGCCCAGCACGAGCAGGGCGACGAGTCGTTCACGGGGGCGGTGGGGGCCGGGTGAGGTCACGCCGCGACCCTACGGGCGGCCGGGTGCGCCACCAGCGGCGCGCCGGTCGCGCTCGGCTGGCCACCGCTCGAGCATCGCGGCGAGCTCCTCCCGGAAGTACGCGAAGAAGTCACGGGTCTCGGCCAGCCGCCGACCACCGGGCCGCTCGTCGCCGAGGTCGGCCACCCCGCCGGCGACCACCCGTTCGTAGTGGTCCAGCGCGCCCAGCCGGGCGGCGAAGAAGCGGGACCAGAGGTCCTCGTCGTGCAGCACGTAGAGGTCGCTGCGGGTGCCCGGCTCCCGCTCCCTCGTCAGGAACCCGATCTGCACCAGCTGGCGCACCGCGCCGCTGATCGCGGCGGGGCTGACCTGCAGGCCCTCGGCGAGCTCGGTCGCGGTGTAGCGGTCCGCGTCGTCGGCGAGCGCGTAGGCGAGCACCCGCGCCGCCATCGGCTGCATCCCGGTCTCGCGCAGCACCAGGGCGAACCGCTCCACGAACCGGAGCAGCACGGCCCGCTCGGCGTCGTCCTCGTCGGCCACGGGCTCTCCTCTCCTGGGTCGGGGACGCGAGGCTACCCGGCCGTCGCGCCATCAATGATGTTCACAAGTTTGTGAAGGCTGTGTAGCTTGTCCGCCATGACCGAGGTGATCGCGGTGTCCGGGCTGGTGAAGACCTTCGGTCGCACCCGGGCGCTGGACCGGCTGGACCTCACCGTGCGGGCCGGGGAGGTGCACGGCTTCCTCGGCCCCAACGGCGCCGGGAAGTCCACCACCATCCGGGTGCTGCTGGGGCTGCTGCGGGCCGACTCCGGGGACGTCCGGCTGCTGGGCGGTGACCCCTGGCGTGACGCCGTCGCCCTGCACCGCCGGCTGGCCTACGTGCCCGGCGACGTCGTGCTGTGGCCCACGCTCAGCGGCGGCGAGGTGATCGACCTGCTCGGCCGGCTGCGCGGCGGACTGGACCCCCGGCGGCGCGCCGAGCTGCTCGACCGCTTCGACCTCGACCCGCGGAAGAAGGCACGCACCTACTCCAAGGGCAACCGGCAGAAGGTGGCGCTCGTCGCGGCGCTGGCTTCCGACGCCGAGCTCCTCGTGCTCGACGAGCCGACCTCGGGGCTCGACCCGCTGATGGAGGCGACGTTCCAGCGCTGCGTGCAGGAGGTCCGCGCGGAGGGCCGCACGGTGCTGCTGAGCAGCCACATCCTCGCCGAGGCCGAGGCGCTCTGCGACCGGGTGAGCATCATCCGGTCGGGCCGCACGGTGCAGAGCGGCAGCCTGACCGAGCTGCGCCACCTGACCCGCACCGCGGTCACCGCGGAGACCGAGCGCCCCGCCACCGGGCTCGCCGAGCTGCCCGGCGTGCACGGGCTGGAGACCGTGGACGGCCGGGTCGGCTTCGACGTCGACGGCGACGCGCTGGACGCCGCGGTCCGCTGCCTGAGCGCCGCCGGGCTGCGCTCGCTGCACAGCGCGCCGCCGACGCTGGAGGAGCTGTTCCTCCGCCACTACGACATGACCGGGGACGACGGCACGGACTGCGACGGCTCGGACGGCGCCCGGTGAGCGCGCGCCCCGCGCTGACCGGCACCGGTGCGCTGCTGCGCTTCGCCCTGCGCCGCGACCGGGTCCGGCTGCCGGTCTGGGTGGCCGGCGGCGCCCTGCTGGTCGTCGTGCAGTCCGCCGCCGCCCAGTCGACCTACGACTCGCCCGGGGCGCTGGCCGCCTACCGGGCCTCGGTCGGCAGCAACGCCGCGTCCATCGCCCTCTCCGGCCCACCGGTGGGCCTGGACACCGTCGCGGGCACGGTGGCCTTCGAGATGGCCACCCCGCTGGCCGTGGTCGCGGCGCTGATGGTCATGTTCACCACCGTGCGGCACACCCGCGCCGACGAGGAGCTCGGCCGCACCGAGCTGGTCCGGTCGACCCGGATCGGCCGGCACGCCCCGCTCGCCGCGGCCGCCGGTGTCGCCGCGCTTGCCAGCGCGGCGCTGGGGACGGCGATCGGCGTGGGGGCCACCGCCAGTGGTCTCCCCACGACCGGTGCCTTCGTGCTGGGCGCCTCCGCCACGGCGACCGGGCTCGTCTTCACCGGGCTCACCGCGCTGGCCGCCCAGGTCGTCTCCACCGCCCGGGGCGTCCACGGCCTGGTGAGCGCCCTGCTCGGGGTCTCCCTGGTGCTGCGGGCGATCGGCGACGTCGAGGGCAACGGCCTGTCCTGGGCCTCCCCGGTGGGCTGGGCCCAGGCCAGCCACCCCTGGTCCGGCGACCGCTGGTGGCCGCTGCTGCTGAGCGTCGCCGGGGGGCTCGTGGCGCTGGGCGCGGCCACCCAGGTGCTGGACCGGCGCGACCTCGGCGCCGGGCTGGTGCAGCCCCGCCCCGCCGCTGCGGTGGCGCCGCGGTCGCTGCGCTCCCCCCTGGGGCTGACCTGGCGTCTGCACCGCGGCGCCCTGCTGGGCTGGGCCGTCGGGGTGACCCTGCTGGGTGTGGTCTACGGCGCCCTCGCCGAGTCGGTGGAGACGCTGCTGGCCGACAACCCCGACGTCGCCGCCTTCCTGCCCGACGCCTCCGCGGCCGGCCTGGTCGACGCCTTCCTCAGCGTCGCGCTGACCATGACGGCGCTGCTGGTGGCCGCCTACGGCGTCTCGGCGGCGCTGCGGGCCCGCGCGGAGGAGACCGCCGGGCGCGCCGAGCCGGTGCTGGCCACCGCCACCTCACGGAGCCGCTGGCTGGGCGGGCACGCCCTCGTCGCGCTCACCGGGACGTTCCTGCTGCTCGGGCTGGGCGGGCTCGGCATGGGTGCGGCCCGCGCCGTCTCCACCGGGGACGCCGGCGAGCTCGTCCGGGTGCTCGGCGCGGCGCTGGCGCACACCGCCGGCGTCTGGGTGGTGGTGGCGGTCGCCGTCGCCCTGGTCGGGCTGGTCCCCGAGCCGGCGCTGCCGGCGGCGTGGGCCGCGTTCGGCCTGGTCGCCGTCGTCACGCTGTTCGCCGAGTCCTTCGACTGGCCCGGCTGGGTGGCCGACCTGTCGCCGCTGACCTGGACGCCGGCGATGCCCGTCGAGCCGTGGTCGACGGCGCCGGTGGCCGGCCTGCTCGCGGTCACCGCGGCGCTGGCGGCGATCGGCCTGGGCGGCTTCCGCCGCCGGGACCTCGCCACCACCTGAGCGCGGTCAGTCCCCGCGCGTGGGCGGCTTGCCCTCCGCCAGCGCCTCCTGGGCCTGGACCGGGTCGTAGGCGCAGGCGTCGGTGACCTCGGCGGCCGGGTCGCCCGGCGTGGTCGCGGGCGGGGCGGTGGTCTCCGCGGGCGGCGTGGCGTCGGCCGGCGGCTCCGTCGTGCCCTCCGCCGTGCCCTCCGTCGTGCCCTCCGCCGGGTCGCCGTCCGTGGTCGGCTGCAGCGCCTGCTGCACCAACGACCGGATGCGGTCGTAGTCGGGGTAGGCCGGGGTGATCACCGTGTCGTCGAAGACGACGCTGCGGATCTCGGTGTCCTGCACGAGGAAGGCCAGGTCGACGACGTCGTCCAACAGCGACTGCGGGAGGTCCGTGGAGACGATGTCCTGGGTGGTCGCGGCCAGCTGCCGGTAGCGGGACAGCAGGGTCACCGGGTCGGCGGCCTCGACGATCGCGTCGATGACGCAGCGCTGCCGGTCCATCCGCTGGTAGTCCGACAGCCCGTAGCGGCCCCGGGCGAAGTCCAGCGCGCGCGTGCCGTCCATGTGCTGGTCGGGGCCGGGCGCGATGTAGTCATCGGGGAGCTGCTGGCCGACGATGCCGTTCACCGGCACCCAGTAGTTCACGTTGACGGTGATGCCGCCGAGGGCGTCGACCAGCCGGCTGAACCCCTCGAGGTTCACCAGCACGAAGTAGTCGATGTGCAGGCCGAGCGCCTCTCCGACGCCGAGCTTGAGCATGTCCGCACCGAGGTCGTCGGTCGGCCCCAGGATGTCCGGGTACCAGGCCGGCCCGTTGCGGTAGACGGCGTTGAGCAGGCTCTCGCTCTCGCTGCCGACGTCGAACCCGTCGGGCCAGACGTCGTGCAGCGGGCTGTCCTCGGGGAAGGGCAGCTCCTGCAGGTTCCGGGGCAGGCTGAACAGCGTCGTCTCGCCGGTCTCGGTCTGGATGTTGGCGACGATGACAGTGTCGGTCCGCACCCCCTCACGGCCCTCCCCGCCGTCGCCGCCGAGCAGGAGGACGTTGACCTCCTCCCGGTCGCCGAAGGGGTGCTCCTGGTCGACCGGATCGGTGACCGTGGCGCTCTCGCGGTCGGCGAAGACGGTGTCGACCAGGTCGCGCTGGGCCAGCGCGGCCCCCACCGCCTGGTACGCCGGCCAGGCGATCCCCGCGCAGAGGGCCAGGACCACCCCCGCCCCCACGGCCTGCTGCCAGGGACGCAGCCGGCGCGGGCGCAGCACCAGGTACCCGGCGACCACGAGCAGCGCCCAGGCGAGCGCGAGGACGATCGTCGCGACGACCACCCAGGTCAGGGCGGTGGAGTCGACGGCCACCTGGATGGCGTCCCGCCAGCCGCCCAGGCCCAGCCACGCCAGCCCGACCATCAACAGCCCGAAGAGGACGAGCACGGCGGCGCCCAGCCGGCGGCGGCCACCGGCGATCAGCGCCGTCCCCGGCAGGACCGCGCCGACGACGGTGAGCCCCAGCGCGGCGCCGAAGCCGAGGACGGAGCGCCTGCCCCGAGGGGCGGCGCTGGCTCCGGTGGACGGCGCGGGGCCAGGGGGGTGGTGGGCCGGGCCCGACGGGTCGTCGCTCACGCAGCCGTCGTCCCCTCGCAGCAACCGGTCATCCCGGCCATGATCCCACCGTCGGCGGGTCGCGCGCGCCGGCGCGATCCCGGGTCACCCGCCGGACCGCGGAGGTCGACGGCGCGTCCGCAGGCGATCACCGTCAGCCGCCGATGCAGGGCGTGGCGGTGACCGGCGGCACAGCCGGCGGACTGCGCCGGGCGATCGCGGGTAGTTCGACGGGACGCGGCACCGTCGCCCGCGTTGTTACGGTCGCGTAGGTTACGAGACCGTAGGTGCCATCCGAGGAGGACCCGTGCCGCAGACCCCGTCACAGTCCGCACTGCTCATCGAGCTCGAGTCCGTCGTGGAGGAGAACCTCAACCGCCACCTCGGGCTGGCCCAGGAGTGGCACCCGCACGACTACGTCCCGTGGTCCCAGGGCCGCGACTTCGCGTTCCTCGGCGGCGAGGACTGGTCACCGGAGCAGTCCCAGCTGGACGAGACCGCCAAGGCGGCCATGTTCACCAACCTGCTGACCGAGGACAACCTGCCCAGCTACCACCGGGAGATCGCCACCCAGTTCGGCCGGGACGGTGCCTGGGGCACCTGGGTGGGCCGCTGGACGGCAGAGGAGAACCGGCACGGCATCGCCCTGCGCGACTACCTCGTCGTCACCCGCGGCGTCGACCCCGTGGAGCTCGAGCGGGCCCGGATGGACTACATGACCTCCGGCTACGACTCCGGCGACAAGACCGCGCTGGAGACGGTCGCCTACGTGTCGTTCCAGGAGCTCGCCACGCGGGTGAGCCACCGGAACACCGGCAAGGCCACCGGCGACCCGATCGCCGACCAGCTGCTCGCCCGGATCGCCAAGGACGAGAACCTGCACATGGTCTTCTACCGGAACATCGTCTCCGCGGCCTTCGAGATCGACCCCGACGCCACCATGCGGGCGGTCGCCGACGAGGTGATGCGGTTCGAGATGCCCGGCGCCACCATGGCCGGCTTCCGGAAGAACTCGGTGATCATCGCCAAGGCCGGCATCTACGACCTGCGTCTGCACCACGACGAGGTCATCTCCCCGGTGCTGCGCGCCTGGAAGGTGTTCGAGCGGACCAACCTCGGCCCCGTCGGTGAGCAGGCCCGGGAGGAGCTGGCCCAGTTCATGGTCGGGCTGGACGCCCAGGCGACGAAGTTCGTGGAGAGCCGCGAGCGGCTGCGCGCCCGCCAGCAGGCCCGGCAGGACACCCAGCTGACCCCGCTCCCCCAGGCCTGAGCGCACGCAGGGCCGCACCTACGCTGGGTCCTCGTGCGCCTGGCCACCTGGAACGTGAACTCCATCCGCAGCCGCGTCGACCGGGTGGAGGCCTGGTTGCAGCGCAGCGACGTCGACGTCCTGGCGCTGCAGGAGACCAAGTGCAAGGACGAGCAGTTCCCCGAGGACCGCTTCCGCGCGCTGGGCTACGAGGTGGCGCACGTCGGCTACTCGCAGTGGAACGGCGTGGCGCTGCTCTCCCGGGTCGGCCTGACCGACGTCCAGGTGGGCTTCCCGGGCATGCCGTCGTGGGCCAAGGAAGGCGCTGAACCCGCCGCCGAGGCCCGTGCCCTGGGGGCGACCTGCGGCGGCGTGCGGGTGTGGAGCCTGTACGTGCCCAACGGCCGCACGCTCACCGACCCGCACCTGCAGTACAAGCTGGAGTGGCTCGAAGCGCTGCGGGTGGCCGCCGGCGGCTGGCTGAGCGAGGACGCCGACGCGCAGGTGGCGCTGGTCGGCGACTGGAACATCGCCCCGCAGGACGACGACGTCTGGGACATCTCGGTGTTCAGCCACTCCACGCACGTCTCCGCGCCGGAGCGGGCCGCGTTCTCGGGGGTGGTGGAGGCCGGGTTCACCGACGTCGTCCGCCCGTACACCCCCGGACCGGGGGTCTACACCTACTGGGACTACACGCAGCTGCGCTTCCCCCGCCGCGAGGGCATGCGGATCGACTTCGTGCTCGGCTCCCCCGCGCTCACCCGCCGGGCCACCGCCGCCCGGATCGACCGCGAGGAGCGCAAGGGCAAGGGCGCCAGCGACCACGCCCCGGTCGTCGTCGACCTCGCCGACTGACACCGGTCAGGACGGCACGTACATGAGCTCCAGCTGGATCTCGTCGGGGTCCCGGAAGACGACGACCGAGTAGGGCGAGGGGGTGGTCAGGTCGATCACCCCGGAGTGGGTGACACCCTGCTCGTCGAACCAGTCGGCCCAGGCGTGCAGCTCATCGTGGCCGGCCACCGTGAAGGAGATGTGGTCCAGGCCGGTCCGCCGCTCGTCGGCGGGCTGCTGCTGGTGGTCGTCGTGGTGGTGCAGCCCGATCGCGACGCCGGAGGCCGGGTCGACGAGGAGGACGGCGTACCCGTGCTCCTCCGACCCGTGGTGCGGGATCGTGCCGGGCAGCCGCTGCAGGCCCAGGACGCGCTCATACCAGGCGGCGCTGGCCTCGACGTCGTTCACGGTGGGCGAGAAGTGGTGGAACCCGGCCAGGGAGGGCGCCTGGCTGCGGCTGGGCATGGACACGGGGGTCCTCCTGAGGATCGTCGGGGAGTTGCGGGCGAGCTCGGGTCAGCTCCCGCCGTGCGTGCCGAGGGGCGGCAGGATGTCGCTGCGCAGCCGCGACGCCATGCGCTCGGCGACGGCGACGACGGTCAGGTGGGTGTTGGCCCGCGGTACGTCGGGCAGCACGGACGCGTCCACGACCGAGACCCCCTGGTGGCCGATCAACGTGCAGTCCAGATCGACGACGGCGCGGGGGTCGTCCGCCCGGCCCATCCGGCACGTCCCGGCCGGGTGCACGTAGTTGCTCACGTTCGCGTGCATCCAGTCGTCCCAGCGGTCCGGGTGGTCGAGATCGGCCTCGGGGATGAACCCCTCCAGCGGGCCCGCGGCCACCCGCCCGACGGCTGGATGGCGGACCAGCTCGATGATCCGGCGAACGCCGTCGCGCATCCGGCTCAGGTCCCGCTCGTCGGACAGCAGGTCCAGCTCGATCGCCGGCTCGACCCGCGGGTCGTCCGACGCGAGCGTGACGCGCCCGCGCGAGAAGACCTGCATGGCGGCTGCACTGAGCACGCACAGCGAGTCGAGCGGTGGCTCGGTGCCCATCCCGGTCAGCGGGATCAGCTGCATGTCGCCGACGCCCGCACCGGCCATCCCGGACGTGTAGCGGATGAGGGTGGTCACCGTCCGGGCGCCCCGGGCACGCTCGGCCGCATCTCCGGTCAGCGCCATCGCGACGGGGAGCTGCGGGTGCTCGCACAGGTTGCCGCCGACCGCCGGACTGGTCAGGCCGGAGCGCAGGAGGATGGCCGGTGAGTGGATCGCGCCCGCGCACAGCACGACGTGGCTCGCCGGGATCTCCTCGCCGTCGACGGTGACGACCCCTCGCGCGCGCGTGCCGTCGAACAGGATCCGGTCCACCTTCGTGTCTCCGCGAACGCGGAGGTTACGGCGCGAGCGCGCAGGTTCCAGGTACGCCTCGTTGGTCGAGACGCGCAGTCCGTCGCGGATGTTGAGGGCGGCAGGCCCGAAGCCGACCGCGCCGGGCGCGTGGTGGTCCGGACAGGCTGGATACCCCAGGCCGAGGGCGGCGTCCTGCAGGGCGAGGTCCCACGGCGACCACTGGTCCGCCGGCGGACGCGCCAGGGGGATCGGTCCGCCCGTGCCGTGACCGATCCCGTCGCCGAGGTCCACGTCGTCCTCGACCGCCAGGAACCAGGGCTCGAGATCGCGCCACGACCAGCCGGCGCAGCCCAGGTCCTCGGCCCAGTGGTCGTAGTCCTGCGGTGCTCCGCGGAGGGCGATCATCGCGTTCACGTTCGACGACCCGCCGACGCCACGGCCCCCAGAGGTACGGCGCCGGCGACTGGGAGGGGTGGTGCCGCGCGGTCAGTCGATCGAAGACCCGGCCCGGCTCCGACACGGCAGCGAACATGCTGGGGCCCCGCAGGGCGGCAGGTGTTCCCGACGTCGGGTGGTCCGGACCGTCCTCCAGCAGGAGCACGCTCCGATGACCGTCCTCGGACAGCCTCGCGGCGATCACCGCGCCGGCGCTGCCCGCACCGATGACCAGGACGTCGACGGCCGCAGGCCGACCCGGCCCACCCGCGTCGCGTGCCGATCGGGGGTCGCTCCCAGGCCGCTGTCGGCTCATCGGGACCTCTCGTGACGGCGGTCGACGCGCGGCGCCGATGACGGTGCCCAGCGTGCCGCGTCCGGCACGTGCCGTCATCCCCCGCACGGCGGCGGCGGAAGACCACCGCGGCGAGCAGCGCCGGGGCTCTCCCGAGTGGCCGGTGGACCGGGGGTGCCGTAGGAATGAGTACCCGAGGAGTCCCAACAGCGCGGACTCCCGCATCAGCGCGTCGCCGGCCCGGCGAGCGATGAGCACGTCACCCACCCGCTCGCTCAGCCACCCCGATGAGCCCCATGTCGGCGCGCCGCCTGTCGTGGCTGCGACCGCGTGGGCTCTGCCGCGTGCGCACCAGACACCTCCAGGAGAACTCCGTGGCGAACACCGCCCAGCGCACCATCCGCGACCGTCGTCTCAGCACCGAGACGAAGGCGTCGACCAAGACCACCGAGCTGTACGCCTACGTCGCCGCGGTGGTGGCCGTGGTGGTCACCGCCTTCGTCGTCGGCGACGGCGACGGCGACGGTGGCGACCCCTTCGGCGCGAACGAGGCCATCCGCTACATCACCTTCCTCACCATCGGCTACATGCTGGCCCGCGGTCTGGCCAAGTCGGGCAGTCGCGACTTCTACGACGAGCACGGCAACTGACCTCTGCCGGTCTGCGGGGAGCGCGGTCGCACGCCGCGCCCGCTCCCCGACACCACCTCGGATCGGAGCACCACCCATGTCCCGCAACCAGCGCCGGAAGAGGCGCAACAAGCAGAGCGGCAACCAGAAGGCGAACCGCCCCGCGAACCGTGACACCACCAGGGGCCCGGCCGCGGACGCGGTGCGCCTCCGCCCGAGCACCGAGACGAAGTCCGCAGTGCGGACGACCGAGTTCATCGCGTACGTGGGCGCCGTGCTCGCCGTGGTCATCACCGCGCTCGCCGTCAACGACGACGGCCTCGGGGGCGACGACCCCTTCGGCGCCGAGTCCGCCCTCCGCTACATCACCTACCTGACGGTCGGCTACCTGCTCGCCCGTGGCCTGGCGAAGTCCGGGAGCCACGAGAACCGCATCGAGCACGACACCGACACCGACTCCGGCACCGACGACGCCCCGCGCACCGGCGCCGTGCACGACGCGGATGCTCACGGCGACGACGAGCGGCTCCGCGACGACGACAACGACGGCGTGGAGACCGCCGGCGTACCGTCCGACCCGGACCCGGACCCGGACCCGGACCCGCGCCCGACGGCCGAGGACGCCGACCGGAGGCCGTGAGACCGCCCTGAGCCGCCGCCCCGAGCCGCCGTGGCGGCTCAGGGCGTCAGTGCGGGCGGTGCTGGACCAGGCCGACCGGCACCGGGCCGGGCCAGTCGGCCTCCAGCGCCTCGGCGGTCTCCTCGCGCAGCTCCTGCGCCGCGCCCACCGTGCACAGCCGCAGCGGGCGCGGGTCGGCGTCGGTCGCGCGCACGTCGGCGACGACCACGGTGATGTTGTCCGTCGGCGGGCCGGCCAGCGCGGCGTCCCGCAGCGTCGCGGCGGCCTCGGCGGGGGTGCCGGTGGCGAGGAGCCGCCCGATGACGTCCGGGGGTACGACGTCGGAGAGCCCGTCGGAGCAGACCATCACCCGGTCGCCGGGGCCCGCATCGAGCCGGATCACGTCCAGCGCGGCGACGTCGTCGTCGGCGCCGTGCAGCGCGGCGTAGACCGCCGACCGCTGCGGGTGCACCCGGGCCTCGGCCGGGGTGAGGCTGCCGGCGTCGATCAGCGCCTGGACGAGGGTGTGGTCGGTGCTCACCTGGTGCAGCTCACCGCCGGACAGCAGGTAACCGCGGGAGTCGCCGATGTGCAGCAGCACCAGGCCCTCGGCGTCCACGTGCACCGCGGTGAGCGTGGTCGCCATGGTGCGCAGCCGCGGGCGCTCGGTGTAGGCGGCACGGATGCGCTCGTTGGCGCTGGCCACCACCCGCACCGGGTCGTCGGAGCCCTCCCCGGTGCTGCCCACCGCCAGCGGTGCGAGCCAGGTGGCCACCAGCGAGGAGGCGACCGCGCCACCGACGTTGCCGCCGACGCCGTCGGCGATCGCGACGAGCAGGGGGCCACCGACGGCGGAGTCCTGGTTGTCCGGGCGCGGCCCGCGGGTGGAGACGGCTGCGCTGTCCAGCACGAGCACCGTCTCCACCTCCTGACCTGCAGCACGTCCCACCGGGCATCACGCACCGCAGTGATCACGAGGACGTTAGATGACTCGACGGCGCATCGCCCGCGGGCAGCGCCGTACGCCGCCCGCGGATCCGGGCGTCCTGACAGCCTGCCACCGGGGTGTCCGGGGACTCACCACCGCCCCGTACCGTCGGCCGACGTGCTCGTCCTGCTTCCCCCGTCGGAGACCAAGCAGCCCGGGGGCGACGGCCCGCCGCTCGACCTGGCCGCGCTGACCGCGCCGGAGCTGACGCCGCTGCGCGCGCAGCTGGTCGACGCGCTGGTCGCCCTCGCCGCCGACGTCCCCGGCGCCCGCGCGGCGCTCGGGCTCTCGGCGAAGCAGGACGACGAGATCGCCCGCAACGCCGCGCTGCGCACCAGCCCCACGCTGCCGGCGATCGAGCGCTACACCGGCGTGCTCTACGACGCGCTGGACGTCCGGTCGCTCACCCGGGCCCAGCGGACCCGGGCGGCCGGGCGCCTGGCCGTGGGCTCGGCGCTGTTCGGCGTGGTCCGGGCCGGCGACCCGGTGCCGGCCTACCGGCTGTCGGCGGGCTCGGCGCTGCCCGGCCTGCCCACCCTGCGGTCGCTGTGGAAGCCGGCGCTCACCGACGTGCTGACCGCCACCGAGGAGCTCGTCGTCGACCTGCGCTCGGGCGCCTACGCGGAGCTGGCCCCGGTGCCCGACGCGGTCACCGTGCAGGTGCTCAGCGAGCGGCCGGACGGCACCCGCGCGGTCGTGTCCCACTTCAACAAGGCGCACAAGGGCCGGCTGGCCCGGCTGCTGGCCACCACGACGGCCGAGCCGGACTCGGTGGTGCGCCTGCGGGCGCTGTTGCGCCGGAACGGGTTGCACGTGGAACACGACGGGGGGACCCAGCTGACGCTCGTCGTCCCGGCCGATGCGGTGACCCGGTGAGTGAGGTTTCTCAGCGCTGAGAGACCGGCTAGCGTCGCCGGGGTGAGCGACGACCTCTGCACCCGCCCGGCGACCGAGCTCGCGGCGCTGGTCCGCTCCCGGGAGGTCAGCGCCCGTGAGCTCCTCGACGCCCACCTGGCGCGGATCGACCGGCTGAACCCGGCGCTCAACGCGATCGTGACGCTGGACGCCGAGGGCGCCCGCGCCGCCGCCGACGCCGCCGACGCCCAGCTGGCCGCGGGAGAACCGGTCGGCCCGCTGCACGGTCTGCCGGTGGCGCACAAGGACACGCACCGGACCGGCGGCATGCGGACGACGTGGGGCTCGCCGCTGCACGCCCACACCGTGCCCGCCCGCGACGAGCTGGCCGTCGCCCGGCTGCGCGCCGCCGGCGCGATCCGGGTGGGCAAGACGAACGTGCCGGAGTTCGCCGCCGGCTCGCACACGTTCAACACCCTGTTCGGCGCCACGCACAACCCCTACCGGCACGGCCTGTCGGCGGGCGGGTCGTCCGGCGGTGCGGCCGCGGCGCTGGCGGCCGGGCTGGTGCCGCTGGCCGAGGGCAGCGACATGGGCGGCTCGCTGCGCAACCCGGCGGCCTTCTGCAACGTCGTCGGCCTGCGCACCACGCCCGGCCGGGTGCCCACCCACCCCGCACCGATCGGCTGGTCGCAGCTGTCGGTGCAGGGCCCGATGGGCCGCACCGTGGCCGACGTCGCCCTGCAGCTGTCGGTGCTGGCCGGGCCCGACCCGCGGGTGCCGATCTCGCTGTCCGACCCCGGGCACCCCTTCGCCGCCCCGCTGCCCACCGAGCTGACCGGCCTGCGGGTCGCCTGGACGCCGGACCTCGGCGGCCGGGTGCCCGTCGACCCGGCGATCACCGAGGTGCTGATGGCCCAGCTCGGCGTCTTCCGCGAGCTCGGCGCCACCGTGGACGAGGACTGCCCCGACCTGCGCGGCGCCGACGAGGTGTTCGGGGTGCTGCGCGCCTGGCTGTTCGAGGCGAGCTTCGGCGACCTGGTCCGGCTCGAGCCCGGTGCGTTCAAGGAGACGATCCGCTGGAACGCCGCACGGGGCGCGGAGCTGACCGGGGCCGACGTCGGCCGGGCCGAGGTCGCGCACACGACGCTGTACGAGCGCGTCGTGGCGTTCTTCGAGCGGTACGACGTGCTGCTCGCCCCGACCACCCAGGTGCTGCCCTTCCCGGTGGAGGTCGAGTACCCGAGCGAGGTGAACGGGGTGGCGTTCGACGACTACCTGGGCTGGATGCGCTCCTGCACGCTGATCTCGGCCACCGGCTGCCCCGCGCTGTCGGTACCGGGGGGCTTCACCGCCGACGGGCTGCCGGTCGGCCTGCAGATCGTCGGCCCGCCCCGGGCGGACCGCCGGGTGCTGGAGGTCGGCCACGCATTCGAGCAGGCCACCGGCCACGGCCTCCGGCGCCCCGAGCTCTGAGGACGCCGCAGGGAGCCGGCGTCAGGCCTGGTCGGGCGTGTCGGCCGCGCGGTAGGCGCCGCCCGTGCCGGGCACGCCGGCGGGGCGGTGCGCCCGGGCCTCCATGGTGTGCTCGTGGCGGCGGGCGAAGAGCACCGTGCCGACGAGGAACAGCCCGGAGAGGACCAGGACGACGGCGCTGACGGCGTTCACGAAGGGCAGGTCCAGCCCGGCCAGCACGAGCACGCCGGCGGCGACCAGGGCCAGGGCGGCGACGGTGGCGAGGACGGCCCGCCAGGGGCTCCGGCCGACCTCCTCGACGCCCGCCACGGCCCGGTCCTGGGCGTAGTCCAACGGCTTCCTCGCCCAGGCGAACCGGGTGGCCAGCACCGCCAGCCCGGCGGCGACGAGGACGAACCCCGGGCCGGGCAGCACCAGGAGGGCGATGCCGGCGAGGGTCAGCAGGCCACCGAGGGTGGCGACGGCGACGGTCTTCACGATCCGGTTGTGCCCCACATGTCTGCGGGTCATGCCCGCCGGCGTCACCGGACGCGGCGGCGCAGCCCGCGCAGGGTGCGGACGGCGACGAGCAGCTCGGCGAGCTCGTGCCGCTCCCCGCTCGCCAGCTCCTCCAGCTGGACCGCGGCGCGCTGCTGGGTGACGTCCCAGGCGTCGGCCCACCGGCCGACCAGGGCGTCCGCCGGCTCGTCGTCGGAGCCGCGCAGGCCCAGCACGTCGGCGGCGAGCCTGACCTGCTCGGCGGCGAGGTCGTCACGCAGCGAGGTGCGGGCGATGGAGTCCCAGCGCCGGTTGCGCGGCAACGCGATGACCAGCTCCCGCAGCGGGACCAGCCCCAGCCGCTCCCCCAGGCACTGGGCCACCTGGCCGGCCAGCTCGATCGGCGCGCCCGTGGTCTCGGCGACGACCGCGAGGTCCAGCGCCGCCGGCAGCAGCGGCGCGACGGCCACCTCGGCGGCCAGCTCGGCCGGGACCCCGTCGGCGTGCAGCGCCGCGGCCCGCTCGGCGTAGCCGGCGGCGTCGGCGCCCAGCAGCCACCCGGGCAGCCCGGCCCGGACCGCCGCGACCGGCCCGGCGAACCGGTCGACGACCTCCTGCAGCGACGGCGCCGGCTCGGCGGTCAGCTCCGGCAGCCGGATCAGCCAGCGGGTGGCCCGCTCGGCCAGCCGGGTCGCCTCGGTGCGGATGTGCACCTGGGTGGCCGCGGGCACCCGGTTGTCCAGCTGCCGGGGTGCGTCCCAGAGCCGCTCGACGTCGAAGACGGCCCGGGCGACGGCGTGCGCCCGGACCACCGCCGCCAGCGGCGCTCCGGTCTCCTCGGCCAGCCGGAACACCCCGGTGACGCCGGCGGTGTTCACCGTGCGGTTGGTGAGCGCGGTCGCCACGATCTCCCGGCGCAGCGGGTGGTCGGCCAGCGCGGCGGCGAACCGGCTCCGCAGCGGGCCGGGGAAGTAGTCCGACAGCAGCCCGGCCAGCGCCGGGTCGTCGGGCAGCCCCGAGGCGAGCACCGCGTCGCCGGCCTCGATCTTGGCGTAGGCCAGCAGCACCGCCAGCTCCGGGCTGGTCAGCGCCAGCCCGTCGCGGCGGCGCTCGGCGATCGCCCGGTCGTCGGGCAGGAACTCCACGGCCCGGTCCAGCCGCCCCGCCCGCTCCAGCCAGCGCAGGTAGCGCTGGTGGGCGTCCAGCAGTCCCCGGGCGGCGGCGGCCTCGCTGGCCAGCGTGGCGTTCTGCGCGTGGTTGTCGGTGAGCACCGCGACGGCGACCTCGTCGGTCATCTCGGCCAGCAGCCGGGCCCGCCCGTCGGCGTCCAGCCGGCCCTCGTCGACCACCCGGTTCAACGCGATCTTGATGTTCACCTCGTGGTCGGAGGTGTCCACGCCGGCGGAGTTGTCGATGGCGTCGGTGTTCAGCCGCCCGCCGGCCAGCGCGTACTCGATCCGGCCGCGCTGGGTCAGGCCGAGGTTGCCGCCCTCGCCCACCACCCGCACCCGCAGCTCGCCGCCGTCCACCCGGACGGCGTCGTTGGCCTTGTCGCCGACGTCGGCCGCGCTCTCCGTGGCCGCCTTCACGTAGGTGCCGATGCCACCGTTGAACAGCAGGTCGACCGGGGCGAGCAGCACGGCCCGGACCAGCTCCACCGGGCTGAGCGACTCGACGCGCTCGGGCAGGCCCAGGGCGGCGCGCATGGGCGCGGAGACCGGCACCGCCTTCGCCGTCCGCGGCCACACCCCGCCCCCGGGGCTGATCAGCGACCGGTCGTAGTCCGCCCAGGAGGAGCGCGGCAGGCCGAACAGCCGCTGCCGCTCGGCGAAGGACGCGGCGGCGTCCGGCGTCGGGTCGACGAACACGTGCCGGTGGTCGAAGGCGGCGACCAGCCGCAGGTGCTCGGACAGCAGCATGCCGTTGCCGAAGACGTCGCCGGACATGTCGCCGATGCCGACGACGGTGACCTCCTGGCTCTGCACGTCGACACCGAGCTCGCGGAAGTGCCGGGTCACCGACTCCCAGGCGCCGCGGGCGGTGATGCCCATGGCCTTGTGGTCGTAGCCGACCGAGCCGCCGGAGGCGAAGGCGTCGCCCAGCCAGAAGCCGCGCTCGAGGGCCACGGCGTTGGCCAGGTCGGAGAAGGTCGCCGTGCCCTTGTCCGCGGCGACCACCAGGTAGGGGTCGTCGCCGTCGTGGCGGACCACCCGCTCCGGCGGGACGACCTCGCCCTCGACCAGGTTGTCGGTGAGGGAGAGCAGGGCGCCGATGAACATCCGGTAGCAGGCCTGCCCCTCGGCCAGCACCTCGTCGCGCGAGGCGCCCTCACCCGGCGGACGGAGGGGCACGAACCCGCCCTTGGCACCGGTGGGCACGATGACGGTGTTCTTCACCGTCTGGGCCTTGACCAGCCCGAGCACCTCGGTGCGCAGGTCCTCACGGCGGTCGCTCCACCGCAGCCCGCCCCGGGCGACCGCGCCGAAGCGCAGGTGCACCCCGAGCACCCGCGGTGAGCTGACCCAGACCTCCCGGGCCGGCCGCGGCTCGGGCAGGTCGGGCACGCTGGTCGGGTCGAGCTTCAGCGCCAGCGGCGCGCGCCCGGCGGCGACGTCGGCGGTGTAGGCGGTGGTGCGCAGGGTCGCCCGGACCGCAGCCAGCAGTGCGGTGAGGACCCGGTCGGCGTCCAGCGACGCCACCTCGCCGATCGCATCGGTCAGCGAGGCGACCAGCGCCTCGGTGCGGGACTCCCGGCCGGCGGCGCGGTCGGGGTGGAACCGGGTCTCGAAGAGCGCGACCAGGCGGGCGACGATGCCGGGGTGGGCGGCGAGGGTCTGCTGCACGTAGCCCTGCCCGAACGACAGCCCGCCCTGGCGCAGCCACTGCACGTAGGCGCGCAGCACCGCCACCTGCCGCCAGGTGAGCCCGGCCCGCAGCACCAGGGCGTTGAGCCCGTCGTCCTCGGTGCGGCCGGCCCAGACCGCGGTGACCGTGTCGGTGAACCGCTCCGGCAGGGTGCCGGCGAAGGGCACCTCGTCGGAGGGGGAGGCGAGCCCGAAGTCGTAGACCCAGGCCATCGGGGCGCCGATCCGGTCGATCTCGTAGGGCCGCTCGTCGAGCACGTCGACGCCCATGTGCTGCAGCACCGGGAGGACGTCGGACAGCAGCAGCCGCTCCCCCACCCGGTAGATCGTCAGCCGCCGCTCCCCCTCGGTGCTGCTCGACCCCACCGGCCCCCGCGGCGACCGCAGCCGCAGGTCCATCTGCCCGGGCGCGAGCCGGTCCAGCCGGGCCAGGTCGTCGACGGCGACCGCCGCCGGGAAGTCCTCCTGGTAGGCGGCGGGGAAGGCGTCGGCGACCCGGGCGAGCAGCCGGGGCGCCTCGTCGCCGTGCCGGGCGGCCAGCGCGTCGGCCAGGTCGTCGGTCCAGCTCCGGGCGGCACCGGCCAGCGCCGTCTCCAGGGCCCGGACGTCCACGTCGGGCAGCCGGGACAGCCCCCGCCGGCTGACCGGCACCCGCACGACGAAGTGCAGCCGGGTGAGCACCGACTCGCTGGAGCGCACGGTGAACTCCACCGTCGTCCCGCCCAGGTGCTCCAGCAGCAGCTGCTGCATCGCCAGCCGGACCGCGGTGGTGTAGCGGTCGCGGGGCAGGTAGACCAGCGCGGAGAAGAACCGGTCGAACGGGTCCCGCCGCAGGAAGAGCCGGGTCTGCCGGCGCTCGCGCAGGTGCAGCACCGCCAGGGCGACCGGCAGCAGCTCGTCGACGTCGACCTGCAGCAGCTCGTCCCGCGGGTAGCTCTCCAGGACGTCGAGCAGTTCCTTGCCCGAGTGGCTGTCGGCCGGCACGCCGGAGCCGGCGAGGACCGCGGCGGCGGTGCGGCGCACCAGGGGCACGTCCCGGACGCTGCTGGCGTAGGCCTCGGTGGGGAACAGGCCGACCAGCAGGTGCTGGCGCACCCGGCTGCCGGGGGTGTCGCTGGGCAGGTCGACGACGACGAGGTCCAGCCAGGCCGGACGCTGCACGGTGGACCGGGCGTCGCCCTTGGTGACCAGCACCCGGTGGCCGGTGCCGCCGCGGGCAGCGAGCGCGGCCGGGGCGACGGAGGTGACCCGGTCCGGGGAGCTGCGCAGCACGCCGAGCTCGGAGCCGGGCACCACCTCGGGCCGGGCCTCGGCCCCGACCAGCTCCACGGTCCGGGCGCCGAGGAACAGGAACGTGCCGTCGACCAGCCAGCGCAGCAGCGCCGCGGCCTCGGCCGGGTCGTCGGCCGGGTGGTCGCCACCGTCCGCGGGGAGCCGGTCCAGGGCGCCGGCCACCTGGCGGGCGCGGTCGGCGAGCGCCGCGGCGTCCTCGTGGGCGCGGCGGACGTCGGCGAGCACCCCGGCGAGTCCGGCGACCAGGTCGTCGGCGGCCTCGTCGTCGACCTGGCCGGCGAGCACCACGGCCATCCACGACTCGGCGACCGCGTCCGCGCCGCAGCCGGCGGCGTCGGCGCTGTCGCAGAACTCGGTCAGCCCGCCGACGGCGTCCCGGCGGACCACCACGACCGGGTGGACGACGTGCTCCACCACCACGCCCTGGCGGACCACCTCCGCGGTGACCGAGTCCACCAGGTAGGGCATGTCGTCGACGACCACCCGCAGCACGGCCCGCCCGCCGGCGGTCCGGTGGACGTCGACGGTGGCGGTGCCCGGCGGCCGGGAGGCGGCCAGCCGGAGGTGCGCCACCGCCAGCCCCGCGAGGTCGGCCGGGTCGTGCCCGACGATCTCGGCGGCCGGCTCACCGGCGTAGAAGCGGTGCAGCAGCGCCGCCGCGCCACCCGGGCCGAGCGGGGCGGTACCGGCGGCCGGCTCCGCGGTCGCGACCAGCGTGCCGGCGGCCTCGGCCGCCCGGTCGAGCAGCCGGCGCTTCTCCTCCTGGGCGGCCTCGAGGGCGGCCATGTCGGCACCGACGTCGGGGGAGGAACCGCGGCGGACCATGTCCGGCCACGCTAGTGGCCGCTCCCCCGGGCCGCACGTACACCGGCGAGCCGGGCGCGGCTCGCCGCCGGCTCAGCCGGCACGGGGTCAGCCGGCACGGACCTTCAGCGGCAGGATCAGCTCGGCGATCCAGCTGAACAGGGCGATGAGGAAGCCGCCGACGAGCGCCGCCCAGAAGCTCTCCACGCTGAACCGGTCGGAGATCACCGCGGTCAGGCCGAGCAGCGCGGCGTTGATCACCAGCAGGAACAGCCCGAGGGTGAGGATGATGAACGGCAACGCGAGCAACCGGACGATCGGCCCCACGATCGAGTTGATCACGGCGAACAGCAGCGCCACCCAGAGGTACGTGCCGGTCTCGCCGAAGAACCCGGTGGGGTTGCCGATCACCTCGATCCCGTCGACGAGCCGGGTGACGGCATAGATGATCGCCGCGAGCACGACGACGCGGACGGCGAACTTCCCGATCGTGGCCACGTCGGCACGCTAGCCCCCGACGATGGGCGCCACCCCCTGTTCGGCCGTCTAGCGCAGTATCGCGTCTCTGCTAGAGCAGTGCAGACACCGACAGTCGGCCGGGCACCGAACAGCACCCCGGCACACTGGGTGGGCCATGACCGACCAGCCCCGCCGTCGCCGACTGCCGGCCCCCGCCGCCGGCCGGGCCGCGCTCCTGGTCGTGCTGCTGCTCCTCGGCGCCGGCCTCGCGCTCGTCGTCGACGTGCCCGGGGTGGGCCAGGTGCGTGCGTGGCTGGACGACGCCGGCCCCGCGGGGTGGGCAGGCCTGCTGGTCGGATCGGCGCTGGCCACGCTGGCCCCGGTGCCGCGGACCGCGCTGTCGGTGCTGGCCGGGGTGCTCGCCGGGTTCTGGGGCGGGCTGGCGCTGGCGCTGACCAGCGGCGTGCTCGGTGCACTGGCCGGGTTCACCGTGGCCCGGCTGCTGGGCCGCGAGGCGGTCGCCCGCCTGGCCGGCCCACGGCTGACCCGGGCGGATGCGCTGCTCACCGACCGCGGCGTGGTGTCGGCGCTGGTCGCCCGACTGGTGCCGATCGTGCCGTTCACCCTGATCAGCTACGCCGGGGGCCTGTCCGGGATGCGGCTGCGCGACCACCTCCTGGGCTCGGCGATCGGCCTCACGCCCGGCACCGTGCTGCACGTGGCGGTGGGGGCGACCGTCGGTGCCGCCGGACTCGGCGACGGCCGGACCCTGCTGGTGACCCTGGTGCCGCTGACCCTGGCGCTCGTCGGGTTCGGGGCTGCGCACTGGTGGCGGCGGCGGGCCGCGGTGGCCGGCAGCCCCGAGCAGGAGCAGTCGGCTCTGCCGCCGTCTACCGCTCTCTAGCGCACACAGCAGAGAGCCGAAGACCGCACTCGTCACCACGACCTCCTCGTCGGCGTCCCACTCATTCGAACACACGTTCGAGGAGTCTGCTAGTCTCGCCGGCATCGGACAGCGAGTGCTCTGCCCTCGTCTGACCGCGTCTAGCGGCAGGGCTAGACATCGGCAGACGACCGTCGAGTCGTCGCTGCATGCCGTCGTCTATCCGTCTCTACCCCTTGGTCTATACGAGGCCATAGGGTGCTCGACATGGATCCCGTGCGGAACCCGTACGCCCCCGGCGCCGGGCAGCGCCCGCCCGAGCTGGCCGGCCGGGACACCGAGCTCTCCGCGTTCGACGTCGTCCTCGAGCGGATCGCGCACGGCCGGCCGGAGCGGTCGCTGGTGCTCACCGGCCTGCGCGGGGTCGGGAAGACGGTGCTGCTGAACCAGCTGCGCTCGGCGGCGATCAGCCGCGGCTGGGGCACCGGGAAGATCGAGGCCCGGCCCGACCAGTCGCTGCGCCGGCCGGTCTCCTCGGCCCTGCACATGGCCCTGCGCGAGCTGCGCCACCCCGACCAGGAGTCGATGGAGGCGGTGCTGGGGGTGCTCAAGGCGTTCGCCCTGCGCGGGTCCGACGCCTCGGCGAAGGTGCGCGAGCGCTGGCAGCCGGGGATCGACGCCCCCGCCAGCAGCGGCCGGGCCGACTCCGGGGACATGGAGATCGACCTGGTCGAGCTGCTCAGCGACGCCGCCGGCCTCGCCGCCGACGTCGGCAAGGGCATCGCGCTGTTCATCGACGAGATGCAGGACGTGCAGGCGCCCGACGTCTCGGCGATCTGCGCGGCCTGCCACGAGCTGTCCCAGCAGGGGGCCCCGCTGATCGTCGTCGGCGCGGGGCTCCCCCACCTGCCCGCGGTGCTCTCGGCGTCCAAGAGCTACTCCGAGCGGCTGTTCCGCTACCTGCGGATCGACCGGCTCGACCGGCCCGCCGCCGACCGGGCGCTGCTCGCCCCCGCCGAGCGCGAGGACGTCACCTTCGAGGCCGACGCGCTCGACGCCCTGTACGCCGCCGCCGACGGCTACCCGTACTTCGTGCAGGCCTACGGCAAGGTCACCTGGGACGTCGCCGCCTCCTCCCCCGTCACCGCGGCCGACGTGGCGATGGCCGCCCCCGCCGCCGAGGCCGAGCTCGCGGTCGGCTTCTTCGGGTCCCGCTACGACCGCGCCACCCCGGCCGAGCGCGAGTACATGCACGCGATGGCCGAGCTCGGCGGCCCGCAGGGCACCCCGGTGGCGACGGCGGAGGTGGCCGGGGCGCTCGGCCGCAAGCCGGCCTCGCTCTCCCCCGCGCGCGACTCGCTGATCAAGAAGGGCCTGGTCTACTCCGCCGAACGCGGGCAGATCGCCTTCACCGTGCCGCACTTCGGGCGCTACCTGCTCAGCCACCCCGACTGAACCGGCGGCCGTTCCACGTGCAACACCACCGGCGCGCGGGCAGGGTGAGGGCATGAGCACCGCCGGGAGCAGCAGCTACGACGTCCGCACGCCCGAGGAGATCCAGGTGCCGGTCGCCGGCGGTGACCTGGCCGCCCTGTACTGGTCCGCCGACGCGCCCGGCTCCCCCCTGGTGGTGCTGCTGCACGGCATCACCTCCAACGCCGCGACCTGGGGGCCGGTGGCCGGCGCGCTGGCCGGCGAGTGCGAGGTGGTCGCCCCCGACCTGCGCGGCCGCGCCGGCAGCGCCGGCCTGCCCGGCCCCTACGGCCTGTCCGCGCACGCCGCCGACGTCACCGCCCTGCTGGAGCACTTCGGCGCCGACGGAGAGGCCGGCGCCGACGCCACGGTGCTCGTCGGGCACTCGATGGGCGGCTTCGTCGCGACCCTGGCCACCGCCGGCCAGGCCCGCGACCTGGTGCACGGCCTGGTGCTCGTGGACGGCGGCCTCCCCTTCGCCGTCCCCCCGGCCGCCGACACCGACGACATGCTCGCCGCCTTCCTCGGCCCCACGCTCGACCGGCTGGACGTCGCCTTCCCCGACCTCGCCGCCGTCCGCGAGTTCTGGGCCGACCACCCGGTCATCGGCCGGTGGGTCGACGACCCCACGGTGGGCGCCTTCCTGGCCCGTGACCTCACCGGGGAGTCGCCGGAGCTGCGCAGCTCCGTGGTGCACGAGGCGGTCCGGGTCGACGGCGCCGACATGCTCCGCAACCAGGCGGTGCTGGAGACGACGACGAACCTGCCGGTGCCGGCCACCCTGCTGTGGGCCACCCGCGGCATGGACGGCGAGGTGCCCGGCCTCTACGACGAGGTGCGGCTGGACCGGATGAACCTCTCCGACGCGCACGTCCGCGCCCGGGAGGTGCCCGGCACCGACCACGACACGATCATCTGGTCCGCCGACGGCGTGGCCGCGATCGCCGAGGCGGTCCGGGCAGCGGCGGCGCAGGGCCGCTGACCCGGGTCAGTCCCAGGCGGGGACGGCGGCCGGCCGCGTCCGGGGGCCGGCCGCCGGCGGCCGGGGCGCGTCCACGGGGTGGCAGCGCACCGCCAGCAGGGCGACGTCGTCCTCCGCACCGCCGGCCAGCAGTTCCCGCAGCAGCTCGTCGCACAGCCGCTCCAGCGGCTCCCCCGCCAGCCGGGAGGCCGCCGCGCGCAGCCGCTGGCGGTCGGCGTCCAGGTCGCTGGTCCGCCGCTCGAAGAGCCCGTCGGTGAACAGCAGCAGCGTGCTGCCCGGCGGCAGCTCGGCCAGCCCCTCGCCGCGCGCGCCGCCCAGCCCGATGCCCAGCGGTGGCCCGACCGGCGCCTCGAGGTCGGCCACCGTGCCGTCGGGGTGCACCAGCAGCGGCACCGGGTGCCCGGCGATCGCCCAGCGCAGCCGGCGCACACCGGCGGCCCGGTCGGCGTCGTCCATCTCGATCCGGGCGACCAGGGCGGTGGCCAGGGAGGCGGCGTCCAGGCCGACCACGGCCCGGTCGACCCGCCGCAGCACCTCGCCCGGCCCGGTCTGCCGGTCGTAGGCGATGGCCCGCACCAGGGTGCGCAGCTCCGCCATCGTCGCGGCCGCCTCCAGGTCGTGGCCCATCACGTCGCCGATGACCAGCACGGTGGCGCCGTCGGGCTGGAGGAAGGAGTCGTACCAGTCGCCGCCGATGGAGACGTCCTGGGCCGCCGGGCGGTAGCGGACGGCCAGCTCCAGGGCGTCGGGCTGCACCGGCGGGGACAGCAGGCTGCGCTGCAGCCGTTCGGCCACCCGGGTCTGCGCGGTCGCCAGCCGGGCGTTGTCCAGCGCCAGCCCGGCCCGCCGGGACATGATGTCGGCGGTGCGCAGCTCGGCGTCGGTGAACGCGCCCCGCTCCGGGCCGGTCACCAGGGTGACGGCGCCGAACAGTTCGCCGCGGGCGATCAGCGGGAACGTCGCCACCGAGTGCACCCGCAGCGGCTCCAGCGCCGCCCGGGCCGCCGGGGTGGTCATCGCCACCACCTGCTGGGGCGCGATGCCCTGGATGACCACCGGCCGGCCGTCCCGCAGCGCGGTGGGCACCGGCGCGGTCGCCTGGTTGGTGCGGGCGCGCAGGTCGGCGTACCGGTGCATGTGCGGCACCATCGCCGGGTCGCGGTGGGCGCGTCCGACGTCCCGCCGGACGCCGTCCTCGACCACGCTGACCAGGCACCAGTCCGCCAGCGGCGGCACGATCAGCTCCGCGAGGCGCTGCACCGCCTCGCCGGCGTCCAGCGTGGCGGTCATCGCCTGGCTGACGTCCCCCAGCAGCAGGAGGTGCCGGCCGGCCAGCTCCGCGGCGTGCGCGGCGTCGGCGGCGCGCTCGGCCTCCTCCTCTCGGGCCGCGACCGCCTCGACGCGGGCCTGCTCGGCCGCCCGCCGTTCGGTGACGTCGTCGTAGGTGACCACCAGGCCGGCGGCCGCGGGGAAGGCGTCGACGTGGAACCACGTGCGCAGGGGCGGGTACCAGGACTCGAAGGCGACCGGCTCACCGGTGCGCGCGACGTGCTCGTACTGCCGGGCGAACTCGCTGCCGACGGCCTCCGGGAACTCCGCCCAGATCACCCGGCCCAGCAGGTCCCCGACCCGCCGCCGGAGCAGCCGGGCGCCGGCCGGGTTGACGTAGCTGAACCGCCAGTCGTGGTCGAGCACGAACAGCGGCCGGGGCATCGCGTCGACCGCCTGCAGCAACAGGTCCGCCGGCGGCGCGGCGCCGTCCGGGCTCATGGCGGTCACTCTGCCTCATGCCGGGGACATCGCTCCCCCGCCGGACCGGGAACCACCCCGGCGCGTCCTCCCGCAGGGTGACCCTGCTGCTGCGTTCGGACACATCCACGGGTGCAACGACGACGGGCCCGACGACGACGGGCCCGGGGGAACGCGGCCGAGTGGCCTCGCTCCCCCGGTCCCGGGGTCGTACGGGTGCAGCGGTGGGTCAGTGCGCCATCACGATGGACAGCGAGCCCGACCCGTAGCCGGCGACGTCGACCTTCAGGTCGATCCGGTTGAACGCCGCGGCCAGCCCGGCGATGTCCCCGGGGACGGGCTCCCCGGGAGCGTGCAGCGTGTGCAGCTTCGAGTGGTTCACGCCCTCGCCGTTGAACATGGAGGCGGCGATGTTCACCACCTCGTACAGCGCCTCGACGTGCATCGGGTAGAGCTCGCCCTCGTCGATCGCGTCCTCGAGGCCACCCTTGGGCAGCAGCGCGAGGGCGCCGGCGAGCCAGGCCCCGAGCCGCAGGTCGACCAGGCACAGCGCGGTGGTGGCCATGGTCGGGTCGACGTAGACGGCGACGGCGGGCTTGTCGTTCAGCGAGACCGGGTCCCCGGGGGAGACCACGACCTCCTTGCCGAAGAGCCCCTGGAGCATGTCGCGGACGTGCTTCGCGGTGGGCAGCGTGGCCGGCTGCACGGCGGCGGTCACGCGATCACCCCGTCCAGGGCGTCCTTGAAGGTCTCCTCGTTGAACGGCTTGGCGATGAGGAAGAGGGCACCGGCGTTGGCCGCCTTCTCCCGCATCTCCGGCGAGCCCTCCGAGGTCACGAACCCGAAGGGCACCTGGGAACCGGAGGCGCGCAGCGCCTCCAGGCACTCGATGCCGCTCATGTTGGGCATGTTCCAGTCCGACAGGACCAGGTCGGGCTTGTCCGACCCGACCTTGTCCAGGCACTGGCGGCCGTCCTCGGCCTCGATGATGTCGTGGTCGTCGTACCCGGCCTGGCGCAGGGTGCGGATCACGATCTGCCGCATGACACGGCTGTCGTCGGTCACCAGGATCTTCACTGCTGCGGCACCTCGTTCCGCTCGGTGTCCGGCGCCATGGGGGCGCCCTGGACGGTGATGGTCAGGGACTGGCCGCGCCACTGGCCGTTGATGCGGCAGACGTCGTCGAGCCGCCCGGTGGGCGGTGCGGCGCCGGTCTGGGGGAGCCCCAGGCTCGAGGGCCCGGGGAGCACGGACTTGATGTTGCCGCCGAGCACGTTCGCCAGTTCGCCCAGCGCGTCCTCGACGTCCTCGTCCTCGACCACGGTCGGCGGACGGAGCATGAGCACGCTCTCGGTGAGCGCAGCGGCCGTCTCGCTGTCGCAGGTGAGGACGACGGCGCCGTTCCACGGGCCGGAGATCGTCACCCACGCGCTGACCGGCTCGAGCGGCGGCGGGGCCGGGACGGGGATGAAGACCTCGCCGTCGCCGACCAGCGAGGGCCAGACGTCGTCGGCGATGCTCTGCACGGTCGCCGCGTCGAGCAACGCGGAGATCGGCTGGGCGAGCTCAGGGGCGGTCATGCGGGGGCACCTTCCGGGAGCAGGCCGAGGAGCGCCAGCTTGTCGCGCATCGCATCGGCGGTGAACGGTTTGATCAGGTACTCGTGCGCCCCGGCGGCCAGGGCCTTGACGATCTGCCCGTGCTCGCTCTCCGTGGTGACCATCATCAGCGTCACCTGGCGGTGGGCCGGGTTCGCGCGCACGGCGAAGACGAACTGCAGCCCGTCCATCACCGGCATGTTCCAGTCGATGCAGCAGATGTCCGGGACGAACCCGGACTCCAGGACGTCGAGGGCCAGCCGGCCGTCGCCGGCCTCCCGCACCTCCTCGTACCCGAGGTCGGTCAGGGTGCTGCCGACGATGCGCCTCATGGCGCGGGAGTCGTCGATCACGAGGGCTCGCACGGTCAGGACCCCTTCCTCGGGCGGTACGCGGAGCCACGGCCGAGCACGACCCGCTCCCAGTTGTCGTCGACCCCGAGCGTCGTCTCGGCCGCGCCCAGGAACAGCCACCCGTCGGGTCGCATGAGCTGACGGACGCGGGTCAAGATCCCCTGCTTGGTGGGGAGGTCGAAGTAGATGAGCACGTTGCGCAGGTAGACCACGTCGAACGGACCGAGCCGGGGCAGCGGCGCAGCGAGGTTGCACTCGCTCGCGGTCACCATCCGGCGCAGCTCGGGGGCGATCTCCCACTCGTTGCCGGCCCGGGTGAAGTGCCGGACCAGCATCGGCGCGGGCAGCCCGCGGTTGACCTCGAGCTGGCTGAACCGGCCGGCCCGGGTGCGCTCGACCATCTCGCGGGAGAGGTCGGTCGCGGTGATCGACACCCGGCTGGTGGCGTTCGGCAGCGCGTCGGACAGCAGCATCGCGATCGTGTAGGCCTCCTGCCCGCTGGAGCAGGCCGCCGACCAGATCTGCAGCCGCTCGTTGGGCCCGCGGGCCGCGACCAGCTGCGGCAGCACCAGGCTGGTCAGCGCGGTGAACGGGTCGCCGTCGCGGAACCAGGAGGTCTCGTTGGTGGTGAGCGCCTCGACGATCCGCCGGGTGGTCGCCGCGTCCGGGCGGTTGCGGACGGACTCGACGAGCTCGCTGACCCCGGAGAGGCCGCGCTGCTGCGCCATCGGCAGCAACCGGGCCTCGACGAGGTACTCCTTGCCCGGCTGCAGCACGATCGCGCTCTCCCGGTGCACCAGCTGGCGCACCCAGTCGAAGCTGGTGGCGGTGAGCGTCATCGCGTGCCTCCCGAGGTCGTGAGGGGGCGGACGGTGCCGCCGAACGGACGGGGGTGGGGCAGCAGGCGGGTGATCGCCTCGGCCACCCGGGACAGCGGCAGGACCTCGTCGGCGAAGCCGGCCTGGGTGACCGCGCCGGGCATGCCCCAGACCACCGAGGTGGCCTGGTCCTGGGCGATGACGGTGCCGCCGGCCTCGCGGATCTGGCCGGCACCGATCCGGCCGTCGGAGCCCATCCCGGTGAGCACGACGGCGAGCACCGCGCCGTCGTAGGCGGCCACCGCGGAGCGGAAGAGCACGTCGACGGCGGGCCGGCAGAAGTTCTCCGGCGGCGCCTGGCTCAGCGCCGTGCGCTTGTTGCCACCGCTGGAGCTGACCGTGAGGTGGTGGTCGCCGGGGGCGATGTGCACGGTGCCCGGCGCCAGCGGGGTGCCGTCGACGGCCTCGACGACCTGCAGCGGGCACAGCCGGTCCAGCCGCTGCGCGAACTGCCGGGTGAAGACCGGCGGCATGTGCTGCACGAGCAGCACGGGCACGGGCAGGGACGCCGGCAGCAGCGGCAGCACCTTGGTCAGCGCCTCCGGGCCACCGGTCGAGGAGCCGATCACCAGGACGGCGGGCTCCCTGGCGGCCCGGGTCCGGGGCGCCGGCGGCCGGGGGGCGACCGCTGCCGGGGCCGGCGCGGCGGCCGGGCCGGAGGTGATCGGCCGCCCGGTGAGCGCCTTGATCTTGGGGATGAGCTGCTCTCGGACGCTCTCCATCGACTGCGCGACGCTGCCGACGTTGGCCGGTTTGGTCACGTACTCGTTGGCACCGGCGGACAGCGCGTCCAGGGTGGCGGACGCACCGCGCTCGGTCAGCGTGCTGAACATGATGATCGGCACCCGGCTGTACGCCTGGCCGCCGGCGCGGCTGCGGATCGCCCGCACCGCCTCGATGCCGTTCATCTCCGGCATCTCGATGTCCATCGTGACCAGGTCGGGCTTGAGCTGCTCGAGCTTGGCCACGGCCAGCCGGCCGTTGGCGGCCGTGCCCACGACCTGGATCATCGGATCCCCGGAGAGGACGTCCGTCACGATCTTGCGGACGACGACCGAGTCGTCGACCACCATCACCTTGATCTTGTCCACGCGCTCCCCCGCTGCCGATGTACCGGCCAGGTGGGCCGCACACGACTTTCATCGGCATCCGCTGCCTTCTCTTGAGTGCAGCGGGGGGACGAGCTGAGCACTACCCCGCGAGGGGGAGCGACCTCCCGGTCACCATCGCCCACGGCGCACCGAGGACGGTCAACGACTCCTCGTCGAGCAGGTCGGACATGGCCAGGCCCTGCACGCACCCGGCCAGCGCGTTCCAGACGCCCTCGGCGCCGTCGCGGGAGGTGAAGCCGCTCTCGGTGAACGCGGTGACCGCCATGAGCTGCGCGGCGGCGAGGGTGCGGGTGCGGCCGGACACGTGGGCGGCCCAGGCGGCACCGTGCATCGCGGCAGCCCAGGGCCGCCGCTGCGCCCGGCCGACCTCGACGGCCAACCGCCAGCGGCGGCGGCCGGTCTCGCCCAGCCCGCGGACCTCGTCGAGCAGCTCGGCCAGCCCCGCGGTCGCGGGGCCGAGGTCCGGGCGCGGAGCGGGCTCCAGCGCCGTCGCCGTGGCGTAGGGGGCGGTGAGCTCCTGCCGGACCGGGCGGGCGAGGGCCTCGGCGGCCCACCAGCCGGTGGCGGCGTCGGCCAGCACGTCGGCGGCGACCGCCGCCACGGCCGGGTCGAGGTCGGCGACCACCGGGTGCTCGGCGCCGAGGACGTCGTCGCGCACCAGGCGCTCGAGTGCGGGGGTGTTGCCGATCGTGCCCCGCTCGAGCAGTGCGACGAGCCGGGCGTCGCGCTCGCCGCCGCCCTCGCCGGTGGTGGGGACCGCGCCGGGGACGTCACGCAGCTGGGGCACGCCGGCGGCGGCCAGCTCGTGCGCCCGGCGGGCCCGGACGGCGAGTTCGGCGCGCTCCGCGGCGGGCCGGCCGGCGCCCGGGTGGGCCGCCGCGAGCCGGTGCAGGGTCGCGGCGTCGGCGCCCAGACCGGTCAGCAGCACGTCGGCGACCTGGCCGCCGGCGGGCAGGCGGACGAGGTCGAAGCCGAGCGTCGCCGCGCTGACCAGGGAGTAGGGCACGTCGCCTCCTGTGGAAGTTGGTGCACCCATCGTGGAGGTGACGGCCGGAGTGCGCCACGCGGCCGTCACCCGGTCGCGCGACAGCGACCGGGGGCGGGCTGCGCGTTTGCATCGTTCGGTCAGGATCCGGCAACACAGCGTGAACATCCCGTCACCCGGACGATGACACCCGGGCACGACGACGGCCGTCGTCCCCCGGACTGCGGGGACGACGGCCGTCGCGACCGGGTACGTGCTCAGAAGGTGAACCGGGCGACGCTCCCCCGCAGGTCACTGGCCATCCGGGACAGCTCGTCGACCGCCTGCCGGGTCTGGGTCAGCGCCTGCGTGGTCGACGCCGCAGCCGACGACACCCCGGTGATGTTCGCCGCGATCTCCGTCGACCCGCCCGCGGCCTCCTGCACCGACCGCGACATCTCGTTCGTCGTCGCCGTCTGCTCCTCCACCGCGCTGGCGATGGTCAGCTGGAAGTCGTTGATCGACCCGATCACCTCACTGATCCGCCCGATCGCCGCCACCGCACCCGAGGTGTCGCCCTGGATCGCCTCCACCCGCCGGGCGATGTCCTCCGTCGCCCGCGCGGTCTCCTGCGCCAGCTCCTTCACCTCGTTCGCCACCACCGCGAACCCCTTGCCGGCGTCACCGGCCCGCGCGGCCTCGATGGTGGCGTTCAGCGCCAGCAGGTTCGTCTGCTCCGCGATGCTCGTGATCGCCTTGACCACCGCACCGATCTCCTGAGACGACGTGCCGAGCTTGGTGATCGTCTCCGTCGTCGACTGCGCCTCGGCCACCGCCTGCGCCGCCACCCGGGCCGCCTCGTTCGCGTTCTGGCTGATCTCCCGGATCGACGCCCCCATCTCCTCCGCACCCGCGGCCACCGTGCCCACGTTCCGCGACACCTCCTCCGCCGCCGAGGACACCACCCCGGACTGCGCCGAGGTCTCCTCCGCCGACGCCGAGATCTGCGCCGACGACGCGCTCAACTCCTCCGACGACGCCGCCACCGCGTCCGCCGAGGCGACCACCGACGCCATCACCGAGCGGAGGTTCTCCTGGGCCGCGGCGAGCGACTGCGCCATCTGGCCGATCTCGTCCCGGTCACGGGCCTCCGGAGCGCGGGTCAGGTCGCCCGCAGCCATCGCCTGGATGGACCCCTGCACCGAACGCACGGTGGTGAGCAGCCGGCGGACGACGAGGAAGGCGAGTGCGGCGGCGACGACGACTGCCGTCACCGAGATCGTCAGGAGCAGGGTGATCGAGGCGCGCGCCTCCTCGGCGGCGGTCACGTTGCGCGCAGCGGCCTGCTCGGACTGGGCGATGCCCTCCTCCTCCAGCCCGTCGGCGATGTCGTCGAAGTACGGCTGCATGGTCTCCCGCACCAGCTGGGCGTAGCCGCCCAGGTCGCCGGAAGCGCCCAGCGGGAAGGCGGTCGTCGTCAGCAGGTCCAGCAACCCGGAGCGGGCGTCCAGGTACTTGTCCATCGCGGCCTGGTCGACGACGTGGGGTTGGTACTCGGCCAGCGCGGCATCCACGTCGGCCTGCTTCTCGTCCATCTGACCGACCAGCTCCTGCTGGCGGGCCGGGTCGGAGAAGGCGTACTCGAGCACCCGTGCACGGTGCGCCGCGGTGGCGCGCTGCACCGCGGAGAGGGCGTTGAGCGGCTTGAGGTTCTCGGCGTAGATCGCCTCCTGGTCGGCGTGCATGTCGTTCATCCGCGTCACCGCCAGGAGGTTGGTGCCCAGGACGACGACGGCGAGGAGCGCGATGACCGCGCCGATCTTGACGCCGATCGGCCGGTCGGCGAACCACGCGAGCCTCCGGCTGGGTGAGGCGACCGTGCTCATGAGTTCTCCAAGGTGTGCGGGGGGGACTGGGGACCGCGCCGCTGGCGGCCCCACTCGATCCCCCGTCTCGGCGGACCGGCTTACCGGGGGATCGTGGCGGGTTGAAACCGCCTCCACGGCCCGTCGGGCTGCGTGTCGCGGCGACCCCCGCGAGATCGTCGGGTCACCGGTCCGGGGCAGCTCCTTGTCGACAGCGGTCGACCGGTGACCGCGGCCCGGGCACGACGACGGCCGTCGCCCCCCCGGACTGCGGGGACGACGGCCGTCAGCCGTGCGCTGCGTCAGAAGGTGAAGCGGGCGACGCTCCCCCGCAGGTCGCTGGCCATCCGGGACAGCTCGTCGACCGCCTGCCGGGTCTGACCCAGCGCCTGCGTGGTCGACGCCGCAGCCGACGACACCCCGGTGATGTTCGCGGCGATCTCCGTCGACCCGCCCGCGGCCTCCTGCACCGACCGCGACATCTCGTTCGTCGTCGCCGTCTGCTCTTCCACCGCGCTGGCGATGGTCAGCTGGAAGTCGTTGATCGACCCGATCACCTCACTGATCCGCCCGATCGCCGCCACCGCCCCCGACGTGTCGCCCTGGATCGCCTCCACCCGACGCGCGATGTCCTCCGTCGCCCGCGCCGTCTCCTGGGCCAGCTCCTTCACCTCGTTCGCGACCACCGCGAAGCCCTTCCCGGCCTCGCCGGCCCGGGCGGCCTCGATCGTGGCGTTGAGCGCCAGCAGGTTCGTCTGCTCCGCGATGCTGGTGATCACCTTCACCACCGCACCGATCTCGGTCGAGGAGGTCCCGAGCTTCGTGATGGTCTCCGTCGTCGACTGCGCCTCGGTCACCGCGGAGGCCGCGACCCGGGCCGCCTCGTTCGCGTTCTGGCTGATCTCCCGGATCGACGCGCCCATCTCCTCCGCGCCCGCGGCCACCGTCGCGACGTTCCGGGACACCTCCTCGGCAGCCGAGGACACCACGCCGGACTGGGCCGAGGTCTCCTCAGCGGAGGAGGAGATCTGTGCCGAGGACGCACTCAGCTGCTCCGACGACGCCGCCACCGCATCCGCCGAGGCGACCACCGACGCCATCACCGAGCGCAGGTTCTCCTGGGCCGTGTCCAGCGCGGCCGCCATCCGGCCGACGTCATCCCGCTGATCGACCCCGGTCGCCTGGGTCAGGTCACCCTCGGCCAGCCGCTCGGCGGAGTGGCGGACCCGCGCCAGCGCACCGCTGATCGACCGTGCGGTCACGACGCCGAGGCCCAGGGCGAGCGCGCTGCCGACGCCGACCAGGACGACGAGCCAGGTGCGGGTGGCGGAGTAGGCGTCCGCCGCGGCGTCCGCACTGTCGGCGGCGATCGACGCCTGGAGGTCGGCAAGCGCCTGCAGGTCGGCGACGATCTCCTCGCTCAGCGGCGCGACCTGGGTGGTGCGGAGCTCGATGAACTCGGGGGACTGCGCCTTCCCGGCCGCCGCCAGTGCGTCGAGCTGCACGCCGAGTTCGATGTAGCGGTCGATGTCGGCGAGCGAGGTGTCCAGCGCGGCCCGGACCGCCGCCGTGGGCGTGGTCTCCGAGCGCATCTGCTCACCCGCGGCGGCGAGCGCGGCGCGGGCTTCGTCCCGCTGGACGATGAAGCGCTCCTTCGCCGCCGGGTCGGCGGAGTAGGTGCCGTTCGTCGAGGCGAACCGGCTGGCGAGGAACTGGAAGCGGATCTCCTGGGCCAGCTGCCCACCGAGGACGTTCTGCCGGTGCATGTCCGCGGTGCGGTCGGCCGAGGTGGACAACGCGCTCAGTCCGACCAGGCCGGTGCCCACGGCGACGAAGACGGCCAGGGCCACCGCGAGGGCGATCTTCGTGGTGACGGCGAGGTCTCGGAAACGGGACCCGGGGGAGGACCTGCGCATTGCAATCGTGCCTTTCCTGGTGCTGCCGGAGGGGCCTTGCGTTCCGCCCATCATGTGGCTGCACACCACCAGGATTCGCCCGCCGGCGAGCGCGTCGCGCTGCTTTCCCGGAAAGGTCGCCGATGAGCCGGAACAGTCGCTCTGTCGACAGTTCCAGCTGACCGGCCACCACCCGGCTCACCGGTGGCGGATTCGCCCTGCGGGAAGATGATGATGCACACTTCGCCCGCGGCCGCCATTCATCGCGGCGTGTCCGATGGTGCGGCAGATCGCGCGGCATGCACACCGCGACACCCGGGAATGACGAGGGCCGTGGCGCGCTCAGAAGGTGAAGCGGGCGACGCTCCCCCGCAGGTCACTGGCCATCCGGGACAGCTCGTCGACCGCCTGCCGGGTCTGACCCAGCGCCTGCGTGGTCGACGCCGCAGCCGACGACACCCCGGTGATGTTCGCGGCGATCTCCGTCGACCCGCCGGCTGCCTCCTGCACCGACCGCGACATCTCGTTCGTCGTCGCCGTCTGCTCCTCCACCGCGCTGGCGATGGTCAGCTGGAAGTCGTTGATCGACCCGATCACCTCACTGATCCGCCCGATCGCCGCCACCGCCCCCGACGTGTCGCCCTGGATCGCCTCCACCCGACGCGCGATGTCCTCCGTCGCCCGCGCGGTCTCCTGGGCCAGCTCCTTCACCTCGTTCGCCACCACGGCGAAGCCCTTGCCGGCGTCCCCGGCCCGCGCGGCCTCGATGGTGGCGTTCAGCGCCAGCAGGTTCGTCTGCTCCGCGATCGAGGTGATGGCCTTGACCACCTCACCGATCTCCCGGGAGCTGTCGCCCAGCTTGGTCACCGTGAGCGTGGTGGCCTCCGCCTCGGCCACCGCGGAGGCCGCGACCCGCGCCGCCTCGTTCGTGTTCTGGCTGATCTCCCGGATCGACGCGCCCATCTCCTCCGCGCCCGCGGCCACCGTGCCCACGTTGCGCGACACCTCCTCCGCCGCCGAGGAGACGACGTTGGACTGCGCCGAGGTCTCCTCCGCCGACGCCGAGATCTGCGCCGAGGACGCCGACAGCTCCTCCGACGAGGCCGCCACCGCATCCGCCGAGGCGACCACCGAGGTCATCACCGACCGCAGCTCGACCACCGCGGCGTCCAGCGAAGCACCCATCCGGCCCAGCTCGTCCTGGGTGGTCAGCCCGCTGGTGCGGGTCAGGTCGCCGGCGGCCAGCCCCTCGGCGACCGCCTGCACCCGGCCGGCGGCGCGGGAGATCGAGCGGGCGACGAACCAGCCCAGCCCCAGGGCGATCGCCACGCCCAGCACGATCAGCACCAGCGACAGGGTGCGCTGCTTCTCGTAGAGGTCGCGGTTGGTGGCCACCATCGCCGCGGCCTCGGCCGACTCCATCGCGGTGAGCTCCTGGATGCCCTCGATCGCCGAGGTCACGGGCGGGGCGCCCCCACTGGCGTTCTGGGCCATCCACGCCTGGTAGTCCCCGGCCTGGGCGAGCGGCACCAGCACGGTCTGCTGGAACTGGAGGTACTGGCCGACGTCGGCGACGATCCCGTCGAGCAGCTCCAGCTTGCCGGGATCGTCGGTGGCAGCCCGGTAGTCCTCCGAGGTGGCCCGGAAGGTCTCGCCGAGCTCGTCGATCTGCGCGACGGCGGCCTGCGGGTCGGCCCCGAGGATGGTGTCGCGCAGGTTGACCCGCATGTCCCCGATCCGGGCGTCCATCTCCGCGGCGGCGGCGATCCCGAGCAGGTTGTCCGCGTACAGGGTGTCGGCGGCGTCGGCCGAGCCGCCGAGCGCCGTCAGGCCCATCACGCCGATGCCGGCGGCGACGGCGCTGGCGACGCCGGCGGTGGCCAGGACCTTGGTCCGGACACTGCGATCGCCCCACCAGGAGCGCTGGGAGGACGGGGTGGCGGGTGCGTGCATGGCGGGCTCCAGAACAGCAGGTGAAAAGTTCGTCGGAGTCCATGGTGCGGGATACGGAAATGCGCTGTACCCGTTCTCCGCACGTGTCGCGCAGCCGGTCGGGGTATTTCTGGGTGACCATTCTCCCCGGTGTCCATATCGACACTCCAGGCTCTTTCTGACGCTCCTGCCCCAGAACGCCACCGCGGCCACCACCTCACCCGGGGAAGGGGGCGGGGCGGTGGCCGCGGGGTGGTGCGGTCCCGGTCGAGTGACCGTCGTCCGGGACGGGGTGTTCGGCTTTCCGGAGGTGGGGGGGGGGGGGGGGGGGGGGGGGGGGGGGGGGGGGGGGGGGGGGCGCCGCCCCCCCCCCCCCCCCCCCCCCCCCCCCCCCCCACGACACCATTCTCCCGGTGACCGGGCCCGTTGTCGCGCATTTCCCGAAGATTGCCGGGTGACCATTCTCGGGAATCGACGAGTCGACCCCGCGGGTCGGTCACCGGTACGCCGACGGCCGCCGGCCCCCGGGGAGGAGGCGCGGCGGCCGTCGTGGTGGTTCGGTCAGGCCCCGCTGCAGGGGCCCGCCGCGAGCGAGCGAGCGGTGGGGGCAGCGGGGTCCTTCTTCAGGTCCCGACCGCGCGGTTGACGTCGAGGGCGAGCAGCAGCTGGCCGTCGAGCTTGTAGGCGCCCCGGATCAGGTCGCGGGCCGCGCCGTCGAGGGTGTCCGGCGGGGTCTCGAAGTCCCGGACGTTGACGTCGACGACGTCGGCGATGCTGTCGACCAGCAGGCTCACCGCCTCACCCCGCAGGCGGACGACGATGACGACCGCCTCCTGCCCCTCCGGACGGGGCTTGCGGCCCAGCCGCTCGCGGAGCTCGATGGCGGTGACCACCTGGCCGCGGAGGTTGATCAGCCCGGCCACGGCGGGCGGCGCGAGCGGGACCCGGGTGATCCCCTGGCTGCGCAGCACCTCCTGGACGTGCTCCACCTCCACCCCGAAGAGGTCACCGTCGAGCCAGAACGTGGCCAGCTGCGCACTGGCCGGCATCGTGGCGGTCGCGCTGCTCATGTCAGACCTCCGTCAAGTGGGTGGTGGAGTGGGCCGGGGAGTCGCCGTCGAAGCCGAAGGCGGGGGAGTCGAGGCCGATCCCCGGCAGCTCGGCGAGCGGGGCGGTGGTGGTGTAGAACGCCGGGTCGGCGGCGAGGATCGCGGCCCGGACGTCGAGCAGCTCAGTGACCCGGTCGCCGATGACCGCGGAGCCCAGCAGGCCGAGGTCGTCGATGTCGCTCTGCACCGCGGCCTCGCCGTCGACGATGTCCAGGATCTCCTCCACGACGATCGCGACGCTGCGGCCGTGGTCGGCGTAGACGATGACCTCGAGCACCTCGCGGTCGGTGTCGCCGTAGGCGCCCAGGTGCCGGTCGAGCCGGACGATCGGCAGGATCGCGCCGCGGTACTGCACGACCTCCCGGGAGCCGACCCGCTCGACGGTCTCGCTGCGCACCTGCTCGAGGCGGGTGACGGTGTCCAGCGGGATGGCCACCCGGCGGCCCCCACCGATCGCGGCGAGCAGCATCCGGGTCCGCTCGGCGCTGGAGGCGGTCGCGGCGGCGAGCGCGTTGCGCTGCTCCTGGCGCTCGGTGGTCTCGGTGCGCAGCGCGCGGCGGGCCAGCGCCTGCACGTCGAGGATCAGCGCGACGGCGCCGTCACCCAGGACCGTGGCCCCGGAGTACAGGCCGATCTGCTTGAGCTGGCCGCTGACGGCCTTGACCACGATCTCCTCGGTGTTGATGACCCGGTCGACCACCAGGCCGAAGCGCCGTCCCTCGGAGCTGAGCACCGCGATGACGACGTGCCCGTCGTGCCGGTCCGACGGCAGGCCGAGCACATCGGCCAGGTGGACCAGGGGGAGCAGCTCGCCGCGGAGGCGGTAGACCGAGGCGCCGCCGACGTCCTCGACCGCGGCAGCAGCCTTCTCGGCGTCCAGCGCCACGAGCTCCTGCAGGCTGATCTGCGGGATGGCGTAGCGGTCACCGGCGCACTCGATGGTCAGCGCCGGGACGATCGCGAGGGTCAGCGGGATCCGCAGCCGGGTGCAGGTCCCGTGGCCGGGGACCGACTCGACCTCGATGGTGCCGCCGATCGCCTCGATGTTGGTCTTGACGACGTCCATCCCGACGCCTCGGCCGGAGACGTTGGTGACCGCGGCGGCGGTGGAGAAGCCGGGCAGGAAGATCAGCTGCAGCACGTCCTGCGGGCTCATCCGGGACAGGGCGTCGGCGGTGAGCAGGCCCTTCTCGATGGCCTTGGCGCCGATCTTGGCCGGGTCGATGCCCGCACCGTCGTCGGCGACCTCGACCACGACCTGGCCGCTCTCGTGCCGGGAGCGCAGGGTCAGCACCCCCTCGGTCGGCTTGCCGGCGGCGGCCCGGTCGGCCGCGCGCTCGACGCCGTGGTCGACCGAGTTGCGCACCAGGTGGGTCAGCGGGTCCTTGACCGCCTCGAGCAGGGTCTTGTCCAGCTCGGTGTCGCGACCCACCATCTCCAGGCGGACCGACTTCCCGCACTGCAGGCCCAGGTCGCGCACGACCCGGGGCAGCTTGCTCCAGATGTGGTCGATCGGCTGCATGCGCGTCTTCATCGCGCTCTCCTGCAGCTCACTGGCGATCAGGTTGAGCCGCTGGGAGGCGCGGACCAGGTCCTGGTCGTTCTGCCGGCCGACGTACTGGACGATCTGGTTGCGGGTGAGCACGAGCTCGCCGACCAGCAGCATCAGGTTGTCCAGCAGGTCGACGTCGACGCGGATGGTGCTGTCGGCGACGGCGCGCCGGCCGGACTGGGCCTCCGGGGTGCCCGGCTCGGGAGCCAGGTCGCCGGCGGCAGCCGGGGCGGGGGGAACGTCCACGGGAACCTCCAGGGGGACCTCCAGGGGGACCTCGGCCATGGCCGGGAGGTCGAGGACCGCCGGAGCCGGGGTGCGGATGGACTCGACCTCCGGCGCCGCGGCGGGCGCCGGGACGACGGGCTGCGCCGCGGCCCGGGCGGGCGCCTTGCGGGCGGGGGCCTTCTTGGCCGGGGCCTTGGCGGCGCTGGCCGGTGCCTTGCGGACGGCGGCCTTCTTCGCCGGCGCGGCCGCCACCGGGGCCGGCTCGGCCGGGGCAGGAGCGGCCTCGGCGACGGGAGCGGCCTCGGCGACGGGCGCGGCCTCGGCGACGGGCGCGGGGGAGTCCTCGAGGGCGGCGCTGATCAGGGCCACCGTGCCGGCCACGTCGACGGTGCCCTCGCCACCGGAGGCCTCGATGGCGGCCAGCAGGGCGCGGATGGAGTCCACCATGGTGAGCAGCGCGTTGGTGCGCGCCGGGGTCAGGTCCAGGGCGCCGTCACGCAGCCGGGACAGCATGTTCTCCCCGACGTGCGCGACCTCCTCCAGCCGGTTGAAGGCGAGGAAGCCGCTGGTGCCCTTGATGGTGTGGATCGTGCGGAAGATGCTCGACATGCGCTCACGGGAACGGGGGTCCTGCTCCAGTGCCACCAGGTCCTGGTCCAGCTGGTCGAGGTTCTCGTGGCTCTCCACGAGGAACTCCTCGACGATGTCGTCCAGACCGTCCACGCCCGCCTCTTCCCTCTGGGTGCCGCGGCGGGCCTTCCCCGCGCAGCGTCGGTTTCATCGGCACACCGCCGATCTCCTTGAGGGGAACCCGGCCGTTGCGCACGACTTTCTGCTCCGGACGCCACCGATCGGGTGAGGCCGGCGCCGGGCGTTGCCCGTCGTGCTCCCAGTCATCGGCAGGCGGGCGGGGCCCCCTGACCACCGGCGGGGGGGGGAGGGGCGGTTCAGCCGCCGAGCGCGTCGGCGAGCCGGGCCAGCACGGCGCGTGCCCCGGCGAGGTCGGCCACCCGGTGGGCGGCCGCGGTCTCCCCGTCGCCGACCTTGACGGTGACCCCGTCGCCGCCCAGGGCGCGGAAGCCGTCCTCGTCGGTGACGTCGTCCCCGAGGTACAGCGCGCCGTCGGCGCCGAGCTCGTCGCGCAGCCGCAGCAGCGCCGTGCCCTTGTCGGCGTCGGTGACGGCGATCTCCAGCACGTCCTTGCCGGGCTTGGGGGTGTGGTGCGGGCCCGCGGCGGCCGCGGCCCGCTCCAGCAGCGCCGGCCGCGCGGCCGGCTCGGGGACGGTGCGCACGTGCACGGCGACGGCGGCCGGTTTCACCTCCAGCCGGGCGCCCGGGACGGCGTCCACCAGCGGCGACAGCGTGGCGACCAGCTCGTCGCGGACGGCGCGCAGCTCCCCGGCCAGCGGGCCGTCGAACTCGGCGCCGTGGCTGCCGATCCAGCGGAACGGCCCGGTGAGCCCGCTGGTGCGCTGCAGGTCCTCGACCCCGCGGCCGCTGACCAGCGCCACGGTGACCCCCTCGACGGCGGCCAGCCGGGCCAGCAGCTCGGCGACACCCGGCTCGGGGACGGCGGTTGCGGGGTCGTCCCGCAGCCCGGCCAGCACGCCGTCGTAGTCGCTGGCCACCAGCAGCGGACGCCGGGCGGCCAGCCCGTCGAGCGCGGTGGCCAGCGCCGGGTCGAGCTCGGTCACGCCTGCGCCTCCAGCGAGTCGAAGAACGAGTTCGCCCAGTGGTCGAGGTCGTGCTTGGTGACGTGCCGGCGCATCGCCCGCATCCGCTTGGTCGCCTCGGCCGGGTCCATCCGCAGCGCCCGCAGCAGCTGGTTCTTCACCCCGGCGATGTCGTGCGGGTTCACCAGCAGTGCCTGCTTCAGCTCGGCCGCCGCCCCGGCGAACTCGCTGAGCACGAGGACCCCGCCCAGGTCACCCCGGGCGGCGACGTACTCCTTGGCCACCAGGTTCATGCCGTCGCGGTACGGGGTGACGAGCATGACGTCGGCCGCGCGGTACATCGCGGCGAGCTCCTCGCGCGGCATCGACTGGTTGAAGTACTGCACCGCCGGCCCGGCGATCGAGCCGTACAGGCCGTTGATGTGGCCGACCTGCTGCTCGATCGTCTCGCGCATGGTCACGTAGTGCTCGACCCGCTCGCGGCTGGGCGTGGCCACCTGCACGAACACCGTGGAGGGGGCCTCGATGGCGCCGTCCTCCAGCAGCTCCTGGAACGCCTCCAGGCGCACGCCGATGCCCTTGGTGTAGTCGAGCCGATCGACGCCCAGGATGATCTTGTCCGGCTGCCCCAGCTCCTCGCGGATCTCCGCGGCCCGGGCGAGCACCTCCGGGCTGCGGGCGAGCTCGTCGAAGACGGTGACGTCGATGGAGATGGGGAAGGACTTCGCGGTGACCGTGCGGCCCTCGTAGCTGACCGTGTTGCCCTTGGTCGACAGGTCGTGCAGCCGCCGGGCGAGGTTGACGAAGTTGGTCGCCGCGGCCGGCTGCTGGAAGCCGATGAGGTCGGCGCCGAGCAGGCCCTCGATGATCGCCGACCGCCAGGGGAGCTGGGTGAACAGCTCGTAGGGCGGGAACGGGATGTGCAGGAAGAAGCCGATGGTCAGGTCGGGACGGCGCTGGCGGAGCATCGCCGGGACCAGCTGCAGCTGGTAGTCGTGCACCCAGACGATCGCGCCCTCGGCGGCCACCTCGGCGGCGCGCTCGGCGAACCGCTTGTTGACCTGGACGTAGGTGTCCCACCAGTGCCGGTGGTACTCCGGCTTCTCGACCACGTCGTGGTAGAGCGGCCACAGCGAGGCGTTGGAGAACCCCTCGTAGTAGCGGTCGACCTCCTCCTCCGACAGCGGCACGGGCACCAGGTGCATGCCGCCGGACTCGAAGGGCTCCGGGGCCTCACCGGCCGCTCCGGACCAGCCGACCCACGCCCCGCCCCGGCCGGCGACGAACGGCTCCAGTGCGGTGACCAGCCCTCCCGGGCTGCGCTGGTACCGGGTCGTGCCGTCGGGGTCGGTGACCTGGTCGACCGGGAGCCGGTTGGCAACCACCACCACCGGGCTGTCCGCGCCCACCTGTGCACCTCCACCGTCGGGGTCCTCGTCGGCCCCGACCCTACGCAACCGGAGGGGTCGAGCGCGCCCTCAGCCGCTCACCGGACCAGCGACCACGCCCCGGCGGCCGCCGTGAGGCCGAGCACCAGCGTCCCCGTGAGGTAGGCCAGCGCGCGCCCGACGGCCCGCTCCTCGACCAGCCGGACGACGTCGAGCTCGAGCGTGGAGAAGGTGGTCAGCGTGCCGCAGAAGCCCGTGCCGACCAGCGCCAGCACGGCGGGGGAGACCCCGCGGAGGCCGAGGAGCACCCCGAGCAGCGCGCTGCCGACGACGTTCACCGTGAGCGTGCCGACCACGCTGCCCCGGCCGCGGCGGGCGACGGCCACCCGCTCGGCCAGCAGCCGCAGCGGCGCCCCGGCCAGCGCGCCCAGCACCACCCACAGCGCCGTCACCGGGCGGCCTCCGCCGGGCGCGGGGGCGCGAGCACCCGGGCCAGCCACACCCCGGCGACCGCCGCGAGCAGCCCACCGAGCACCGAGGCGGCCCCGTAGCCGGCCGCCGTCGCCACCGCGCCGGCGTCGGCCAGCCGCACCGTCTCGACGGCGAAGGTGGAGAAGGTGGTGAAGCCGCCGAGCACCCCGGTGCCGAGGAAGGGGCGCAGCCACGGGTGGTCGGGGTGCCGGGCGAACACCGCCCCGAGCAGGGCACCGAGCAGCAGGCAGCCGACGAGGTTGACCAGCAGCGTCGCCCACGGCCAGCCACCGGGGGAGGAGGGGAGCGTCTCGGCGACGGCCCAGCGGGCCAGCGCACCCAGGGCGCCGCCCAGTGCCGCGGCGACGTACGGGATCACCGCCGGCGGGTCTCGGGGAACAGCAGGTCGACGAAACGGGCGGCGGTCGGCTGCGGCTCGTGGTTGGCCAGGCCGGGGCGTTCGTTGGCCTCGATGAACACCGCGTCGGGGCCGGCGACGTCGGGCACCAGGAAGTCGATGCCGGTCACCGGGATGCCGATCGCCCGGCTGGCCCGCACGGCCGCGGCGCCGATCTCGGGGTGCAGCCGGTCGGTGACGTCCTCGATCGTGCCGCCGGTGTGCAGGTTCGCCGTGCGCCGCACCCGCAGCCGCTGCCCGGCGGGCAGCACGTCGCCCATGCCGTGCCCGGCGTCGGCCACGACCTCGGCGGTGGCGTCGTCCAGCGGGATGCTCGACTCGCCGCCGGTGGCCCGCTCGCGTCGCCGGCTGGTCTCCTGCACCAGCGCGGTGACGTCCTTGCGCCCGTCGCCGACCACCTCGGCGGGGCGGCGCAGCGCCGCGGCCACCACCTCGTGGTCGATGACGACGACGCGCAGGTCGTCGCCGGCCACCAGCTCCTCGATCAGCACGTCGGGGCAGAACTGACCGGCGAGCTCGACCGCACGGGCCAGCCCGTCGTCGTCCCGCACGCCGACGGTGATGCCCTTGCCCTGCTCCCCGCGGGCCGGCTTGACCACCAGCTCGCCGCACTCGGCGAGCAGCCCGCGGGCGGCGTCCAGGTCGTCGCCGTCGACGACGACGGCGCGGGGCACCCGCACCCCCGCCCGCTCGACGATCCGCCGGGTCACCCGCTTGTCGTCGCAGCGGCTCATCGCCACCGCGCTGGTGAACTCCGACAGCGACTCCCGGGTGAGCACCGACCGCCCGCCCAGGGTCAGCCGGATCTCCCCCCACGCGGGGTCGGTGACCTGCACCCGGATGCCCCGGCGCAGCGCCTCGTCGGCGATGATCCGGGCGTAGGGGTTCAGCTCCTCCAGCCCGGCCGGGGGAGCGGAGAACAGCGGGGTGTTGATCGGGTTCTTCCGCTTCACGCAGACCGCCGAGACCCGGGAGAAGCCGAGCTTGCGGTAGAGCGCGATCGCCCCGCCGTTGTCGTGCATGACCGACAGGTCCAGGTAGGCGCGGCCGCGGCCGATGTACCGCTCGGCCAGCACCCGGACCAGCGCCTCGCCGGTGCCCGGCGGGGCGTCCTGCGGGTCGACGGCCAGGCACCACAGGCTGGTGCCGCCGTCGGGGTCGCCGAAGCCGAGCTCGTGGTCGACGCCGGTGACGGTGCCGATCACCGCGCCGGTGCGGCGGTCCTCGGCGACCAGGTAGGTGAAGGTGCGCGTGCGGTGGTTGCGCCACATCGTGGCGGCGTCACCCACCACCATGCCGGCCTTCGCGTAGAGGTCGTTGATCCGCTGCATCTCCGCCGCGGAGGTCACGGTGCGCACGAACACGCCCCGGATGACCTCCTCCCGGGGCCGGTACCGGTGCAGCGGGAGCCGGTAGACGTAGGACGGGTCGATGAACAGCTCGTCCGGGGCCAGGCCCACCAGCACCTGCGGGTCGCGGGGGTAGATGCAGATGTCCCGGCGACCGGTCTCCTCCGCGCGCAGGGCGGTCAGCACGCCCGAGAGGTCGGCGAACGTCTGACCGAAGACCAGCCGCCCCCAGCCCATGTCCAGGACGACGTCGGTCTCCATGCCGGCCAGGTCGTGGGGGTCGGGCTGCTGCCAGGAGCGGCTGGTGAGCGGCGCACGGGGCTCCGGTCGCGCGCGGTGGCCGGCCAGCCGACGGGGTGCACTGGTCACCCGTCCACCGTAGGGGACCCGGATGACGGGGGCGTTCCACGTGGAACGCAACCCTCGGCCCATCGTGTGTCAGAGGGCATCAGACGTCGGCGTGGGGCTGCGCGAGGCCCGGCGCGAGGTCGATGACGGGCTCTACCGCTTTCGCTGGGGCCGGGCCACACCTGCCCAGCGGGACGTACTGCGTGCACTGGCAGAGCTGGGGGGGCACCGGCCCGGCACCCGTAGCCGACATCGCCCGGCGGATGGGCGAGTCGCGCGCCTCCGACATCTCAGTGGCGCGGGTGGAGCTCATCGCCGCTGCCGTTGGCCGGTGAACGCCGACAGCCCAGAACCGGGCGGACGATGGGCCACCGGCGCTCGGTGTTCCCGTCCGGCCTCGGCGTGGGCCGGGGTCAGGTCCAGAAGACGCCCACGGGGCGGCCGCCGATCTCGTGCACGTCGACCTCGACGTCGAAGACCTTCCGGAGCACCGCGGGATCCATCAGCTCCGTGGTGGGTCCCTCGGCGATCACCCGGCCGTCACGCATCGCCACGATCCGGTCGGAGTAGGCGGCGGCGAAGTTGATGTCGTGCACGACGAGGACGACCGTCCTGCCCAGTTCGGTGGCCATCCGGCGGAGCATCCGCATCATCTGCACGGAGTGCCGCATGTCCAGGTTGTTCAGCGGCTCGTCCAGCAGCACGTAGTCGGTGCCCTGGCACAGCACCATCGCCACGTAGGCCCGCTGGCGCTGGCCCCCGGAGAGCTGGTCGAGGTGCCGGTCGGCGAACGGCTCGAGCTCGAACCAGGCGATCGCCTCGTCGACCCGGCGCCGGCACTCGGCCGTGAGCCGACCGGCCGAGTGTGGGAAGCGCCCGAACTCGACGAGCTCGCGGACGGTCAGCCGTACCGTCATCGAGTTCTCCTGACGCAGCACGGCCAGGCGCCGGGCCAGCTGGGGTCCGGGCGTGGTGGCGATGTCCATGCCGTCCACCTCGACCCGCCCGCTGTCGGCCGGTAGCAGACGGGCCGCGACGGACAGCAGCGTCGACTTCCCGGCGCCGTTGGCACCGACGATCGAGGTGATGCCACCCGCCGGGATCTGCAGACTGACGTCGTCGAGGACCCGGACGCCGCCGTAGGACTTCGAGACCGAGTCGATCTCAATCACTGGTTCTGCTCCCTCACTGGCGGTGCTCTCTCACTGGCGGGGCTCCCGGATCAGGAGGGCGATGAACACGATCCCGCCCACGAAGTTGATGACGATGCTCAGCGCCGAGTTGAAGCCGAAGACCTGCTCGAGGACCAGCTGGCCACCCACCAGGGCGAGCAGGGCCAGCAGGGCCGCTCCGGGCAGCACCCAGACGTGGCGGTGGGTGCCCAGCACCTGGCGGGCGAGGTTGGCGACCAGCAGACCCAGGAAGGTCACCGGCCCGACGAGGGCGGTGGACACGGCCACGAGGACCGCCACGGCGAGCAGGGTCCGGTTGACCACCCGCCGGTGCTCGACACCGAGGTTCAGCGCGGTGTCCCGGCCCAGCGCGATGACGTCCAGCCGGGGGACCAGCCGCCACACGGCGAGGACGACGGCGCCGACCACGACGGCCGACAGCGCCAGCATCTGGCGATCGACGGAGTTGAAGCTGGCGAACAGCATGTCCTGCAGGGTCAGGAACTCGTTGGGGTCGATCAGCCGGGAGACCAGCAGCGTCAGGCTGGTGAACAGGCCGCCCAGGACCACCCCGAGCAGCACGAGCACGTACACGTCGCGCTCCGTGCGACCGAACAGGACCTTGTACAGCCCCGCCCCGAAGAGCACCAGCACGACGGCCTCGACCACGAAACGCAACCGGGGGTCGGCCGTGGTGACCGTGCCGGCGCCGAGGAGGAACACCCCGAGCGTCTGGATGAGCACGAACAGCCGGTCGAAACCCATGATCTCCGGCGTGAGGATCCGGTTGTTGACCACCGTCTGGAACAGCACGGTGGACACCGCGACCGCCACCGCGACGACGGCCATGGCCGCCAGCCGCCGGCTGCGCTGCTGCAGCGCGTAGTCCCAGGAGCCGGTCACGCCCACCGTGAGGAAGGCGACCACCGCAGCCGCGGTCAGCACGCCGAGGACGACCAGTGCGCGCCGCCGCCGGGCGGACCGCTGGGTCGAGGTCAGGACGGCGGTGCTCACGAGACCCCCCGGCTGCGCGCCCGCAGCAGGAGCCAGATGAACGCCACCCCGCCGATGACGCCACCGATCATCCCGACCGGCACCTCGTAGGGGTAGCGGATCGTCCGACCCAGCACGTCGCAGACCAGGACGAACGCCGCTCCGGCCAGCGCCGTCACCGGGAGGACCCGGCGCAGGTTGTCACCCATGGCCAGCGTGACGATGTTCGGCACGACCAGGCCGAGGAAGGGGATGTTGCCCACGGTGACCACCACGATCGCGGTGACCACCGAGGCGATGACCAGACCGATCGTGACCACCCGGGTGTAGGCGATGCCCAGGTTGACCGCGAAGCTCTCGCCCATGCCCGCCACGGAGAACCGGTCGGCGTAGAGGTAGGCCACCACCGTGGCGGCCAGGACCAGGTACAGCAGCTCGTACCGCCCGGCCAGGACTCCGGAGAAGTCACCGTTCATCCAGGCGTCGACCGACTGCAGCAGGTCGAACCGGTAGGCCAGGAAGGTGGCGGCGGCCATGACCACGCCGCCGAGCAGGATCCCGACCAGGGGCACGACGATCATGTCGGTCAGCACGATGCGCCGCAGCAGCCAGATGAAGAAGAAGGTGCCGGCCAGCGAGAAGACGGTTGCGATCGCCATCTTGGCGAACACCGACGTGCTGCCGAAGACGAGCGTGGCCACGACGATCCCCAGGCCGACCCACTCGGTGGTGCCGGCCGTCTGTGGTGAGACGAACCGGTTGCGGGTCAGCGACATCATCACCAGGCCGGCGACCGCCATGGCCGATCCGGCCAGCAGGATCGAGACCAGGCGGGGCACCCGGCTGGTCCAGAAGACGGTGGCCTGTGACTCGTCGGCATCGAGCAGGTCCAGCGGCGTGAGGTCGCTGACGCCGATGAACAGCGAGGCCATCCCACCGGCGGTGAGCAGCAGCGCCGCCGCCGCCAGATGCCACGGCTGGACACCGCGGCGACGCCGCACCCGCCCCCGGGGGGCGGGTGCGGCGTCGACCGGTCGTTCGGACGTGCTGGTCATGGGCGAGGTGCCGTCACTCGACCGCGGCGGCGATCTCCTCGATCATCGCCTCCACCGAGGGCAGGCCGTTCGGCGCGATGTACCAGACGCTGGAGTCCAGGTAGTGCACGGCGTCGTTCTCCCAGGCGGTGGTCCCGCGCACGAGCTCGTTGTCCAGCACCTGCTCGGCGGCAGCACCGCTCTCACCGATGGCGGCGTCCCGGTCCAGCACGAACATGATGTCCGGGTCGGTCTCGGCGAGGTACTCGAAGGAGACCGCGTCACCGTGGCTCGCCTCGGTCAGCCCCTCGTCCGCGGGAGCCAGACCCAGTTCGTTGTGGATGATGCCGTAGCGGGAACCGGCGCCGTAGGCGCTGACCTCCGACGCGCTGGTCATCACGATCAGGGCCTCGCCGGCGCCCTCGGCGGCCTCGGCCACCTCGGCAGCCCGCTCCTCGACGGCGGCCAGCCGCTCGGCGACCGCCTCCTGCTCGCCGAACACCTCGGCCAGTGCGGTGGTCCGCTCCTCGAACGAGGCGAGGAAGTCGGTGTTGTCGACGGTGAGGTCGATCGTCGGGGCGATCTCGGCCAGTTCCGGGTACACCGTGGATGACCGCCCGGCCACGATGATCAGGTCGGGCTCCAAGGCGTTGACCGCCTCGTAGTCGGGCTCGAACAGCGAGCCCACCTTCGCGTACTCGTCCTCGCCGTACTCGGCCAGTCCCTCCGGGTAGACCGCGTCCGGGACGCCGGCGATCTCGACGCCCAGGCTGTCCAGGGTGGAGATGACCCCGACGTCGAAGACGACGACGGTCTCCGGGTCGACCGGCACGGTGGTCTCGCCCTGCGCGTGGGTCACGGTGACCTCGGCGGGGGTGCTGCTCGCCCCGGCCGAGGCCGCTGCCTCTTCCTCGCCACCTCCGCAGGCACCGAGGGTCAGCGCGGCGGTCAGGGACAGGGCGGTCGCGGCGAAGGGCCGGGACGTTCGGGACATGCGGGACTCCAGGGTCGAACTCGCTGAGGAAAGGCTGGCCTCACTTAGGCCCGCCTAACCAATCAGCACAGCCAGTGCTTGTCACTCCGCCGTGACCGTTTCGTGACCAAGACGCCCGGATCTCCCACCCAGTGGGACGTCCGACCGGGCTGACGCATCGGGTTGCGCCGCCCGCGCGGCGGGCACTCCCGACCCATGCAGACACGCACGCTCCGCGACCTGACCGTCTCCGCCCAGGGTCTGGGCTGCATGGGGATGAGCGAGTTCTACGGCACCGGGGACCAGGCGGAGGCCGAGCGGACCGTCCAGCGGGCGCTCGACCTGGGCGTCACCTTCCTGGACACCGCGGACATGTACGGGCCCTTCACCAACGAGCGGCTGGTCGGCCGGGCGATCGCCGGCCGGCGCGCGGAGGTGGTGCTGGCCACCAAGTTCGGCAACGAGCGGCGCGAGGACGGCACCCGGCTCGGCATCAACGGTCGGCCGGAGTACGTGCACGCCGCCTGCGACGCCTCGCTGGAGCGGCTCGGGGTCGACGAGATCGACCTCTACTACCAGCACCGGGTCGACCCCACGGTCCCCATCGAGGACACCTGGGGTGCGATCGCCGAGCTGGTCGAGGCCGGCAAGATCCGGCACGCCGGCATCTCCGAGGCCGCCCCCGACACCATCCGCCGGGCGAACGCGGTGCTGCCGGTCACCGCGCTGCAGACCGAGTACTCGCTGTGGACCCGCGACCCGGAGGACAACGGGGTGCTGGCCACCTGCGCCGAGCTCGGCATCGGCTTCGTCGCCTACTCACCGATCGGCCGCGGGTTCCTGTCCGGCCAGATCCGCAGCCTCGACGACCTCGCCCCCGACGACTTCCGGCGGCACAACCCGCGGTTCCAGGGCGCCGCGTTCGAGCAGAACCTGCGGCTGGTCGACCGGGTCCGCGAGATCGCCGAGGAGAAGGGCGTCACCGCCACCCAGCTCGCGCTGGCCTGGGTGATGGCGCAGGCCGGACGGGACGGCAACCCGGCGATCGTGCCGATCCCGGGCACCAAGCGGGTGAGCTACCTGGAGGAGAACGCCGCCGCCGCGCAGCTGACCCTCGACGAGGAGGACCTGCGCCGCCTCGACGAGGCCGCGCCCGCCGGGGCGACCGTCGGTGACCGCTACCCGGACATGTCCAGCGTGCACCGCTGAGCCGGGCGCCGGCCCGCAGGGGGCAGGATGGGCGGGTGCGTGCCCGCCCGTCCGGCCCCCGCCGGTGACCACCCCGCTGCTCGTCGCGGTGACCGTCGTCGCCGTCGCCCTGGCCCTGCTCGGCGTGCTGAGCACCGCCCTGCGCCGGCGCATCGGCACCGCCCACCTGGTCGGCGCCGGGCTGCTGCAGCTGCTGGTCCTGGCGCTGGCCGGGGTCGCGGTCGCGGAGCTGATCGGCGGTCACCGGCCCACCGAGCTGGCCACCTTCCTGGGGTACCTGGCCAGCGTCGTCCTGCTGCCCCTGGCCGGGGTGCTCTGGGCGCGCACCGACCCCACCCGGTGGGCCGGCACGATCATCGCGGTGACCGCCGCCGCGGTCGCCGTCATGGTCTGGCGGCTGGACCAGGTGTGGCAGGTCACCGGTGGCTGAGCACGCCGGCACCCCGGCCGAGCCGACGTCGGCGACCGCGGACACCATGCGGGGCCCCGGCCGGCTGCTCGTGGCCGTCTACGGCGTCTTCGCCCTCGCCGCCGGCGCCCGGGCCGGGGTCCAGCTCGCCACCCGGTTCAGCGAGGCGCCGCTGGCGTACCTGCTCTCCGCGCTGGCCGCGGTGGTGTACCTGGTCGCCACCGTCGGGCTCGCCCGCGGCGGGCGGGGCGGCCGGCGGACGGCGCTGGTCGCCTGCTCGGTGGAGCTGGCCGGCGTGCTCGTCGTCGGCACGCTGTCGCTGCTGGACCCGGTCGCCTTCCCCGACGCCACCGTCTGGTCGAACTACGGCCAGGGCTACGGCTTCATCCCGCTGGCGCTGCCGGTGCTGGGCCTGCTGTGGCTGCGCCACCGGTCCGGCAACCCGGCCGGGACGGCCGCCGAGCGGGAGCGGCCGGCTGACCCCTGACCGGGTGGTTCCCCGCTCTGTCGGTGGTGCCCAACCGAGTGTCTCGATAGGGTCCCCACCGTGGTGGACCATGCCGGGGGACCGGTCAGCCCCGGCGCCGGCGTCCCGCCGGAGGCCGCAGCTGCCCTGGCGGGCACCGGGGCACCGGTCGTCGACAGCGAGCGCAGCCACCAGGCCTCGCTGGTCGGCGCCGCCGAGGCCGTCGTCTCGTCGACAGCCGGCCGGAACGGTGCGCAGGCCGTACTGCCCGGGGTGCTCTCCGAGGTCCCGGTCGCGGTGCTCGTCATCGACCAGCGCGACGGCACCGTCGTCTACGCCAACACCGCCGCGATCGAGCTGGCCGGCAACCCGCGCCTGCCGCTGCCGATCGACACCTGGGGCGCCTCGGCCGGCCTGACCGACCTCACCGGTGCACCGCTGGCCAGCACCGGCAACCCGCTCTCCCACCTCGCGGGGGGCCGCCCGGTGACCGGCGAGGCGGTCCGGCTGTCCGCGCGCCGCAGCTCCGACGAGCTGCGCGCCGCCGCTGCTTCCGGTGAACCCGAGCAGCTGCTGTGGGTCACCGGCTTCCCGCTGTCCCGCGACACCAGCGAGCAGCGCCTGTCCCTGGTGGTGTTCCTGCACCTGGACGAGGGCCACCACCTCGCCGACCCGGAGTCGCACCTGCAAACGCTGCGCGACCGGGCCGTCGTCGCCACCGACATCGCCTTCACCATCACCGACCCGCGCCAGCCCGACGACCCGCTGGTCTGGGTCAACCCGTCGTTCAGCCGGATCACCGGCTACAGCTACGACGAGATCGTCGGGCGCAACTGCCGCTTCCTGCAGGGTCCGGCCACCGACGCCGGCCGGGTCACCGAGCTGCGGGAAGCACTGGAGGCCCACCAGCCGGTCACGACGACACTGCTGAACTACCGCAAGGACGGCACGGCCTTCTGGAACCAGGTGTCCATCACCCCGGTCTTCGACGGCGAGGGCGAGCTGGTCAGCTTCGTCGGGGTGCAGACCGACGTCACCGAGCGCGTGCGGGTCGAGGACGACCGGACGGCCGCCTTCGCCGCCGAGCGGGCCGCCCGGCACGAGGCCGAGATCGCCCGGGAGGCCGCCGAGCGGGCGCAGAGCCGGCTGGCGCTGATGGCCGAGGCGACCAGCACGCTGAGCGCCACGCTCGACCTCGACGACCTGCTCGACCGGCTCGCCTCGCTGTGCGTGCCGCTGCTGGCCGACTGGGTCTTCGTCACCCTGGTCGACGAGCACGGCGCGGTCACCGGCACCTCGGCCGCCCACCGGCGGGGCCTGCCCGAGGAGCTGCGCCGCTTCGCCGCGCTGCGGATCGCCGACCTGCCCGATGCCGCGCCGATCCGGCGGGTGCTCACCTCCAGCGAGCCGGTCCTGGTCCCGGAGATCACCGACGAGATCCTGCGCGCGGCCGCTCCCGACCCGGCGCTGCGCGCGGTGATGGCCGAGCTGGGCACGTCCTCGCAGCTGACCGTGCCGCTGGTCGCCCGCCGCCGCACCCTCGGCGCGCTCACCCTGGTCGCCGAGACCCAGGACCGGCGGTTCGGCCCCTCCGACGTCGAGCTGGCCCGCGACCTGTCCCGCCGGGCGGCGATGGCGATGGACAACGTGCGGCTGTACCAGCAGGAGCACTCGGTCGCCGAGGCGCTGCAGCGCTCGCTGCTGCCGGAGCTGCCGGAGATCCCGGGGGTCAGCGCCGCCGGGCAGTACGTCAGCGCCTCCAGCGCCGCGGAGGTGGGCGGGGACTTCTACGACCTGCTGCACCTGCCCGACGGCTCGGTGGGGATCGCCATCGGCGACGTCGTCGGGCACGACATCGCCGCGGCAGCCGCGATGGGCCACCTGCGCGGGCTGCTGCGCGCCTGCTCCTGGGACGCGGGGGAGACCGATGCCGGTCAGGTGCTCGGCCGCGTCGACGCCCTGGTCCAGGGGCTGCACGTGGCCCGGATGGCGACGATGGTCTACGCCCGGGCGGTGCCCCCGGGCGAGCCGGGCAGCCCCTGGCAGCTGACCCTGGCCAACGCCGGGCACCCGCCGCTGGCGCTGCGCCGGCCCGACGGCTCGGTCGAGCTGCTCGACGGGGTCACCGGCCTGCTGATCGGCGTCGACACCAGCGCGCAGCGCCGCTCGCACACCTTCCAGGTGCCGGCCGGGTCCACCCTGGTCGCGTACACCGACGGGCTGATCGAGCGCCCCGGTGCGGACCTGGACACCGGCATCGCCCTGCTGGTCGACCGGCTGGCGACCGCGCCGGCGGACGCGCCCCCGGCGGAGCTGTGCGTCGCGGCGGTCGGCCCGAGCCCGGACCGCCGCGACGACATCGCCGTCATCGCCGTCCGCTTCGACTGACGAAGGACCCTCTCGCCCCCACCGCTCGCAAGCTCGCGCCGGGTCCCTGCGAGGGGGCCGCTCCAGCACGTCGCCAGCCGGGCTCAGCCCTGATCGAGCAGGGCTTGCTGCAGGCCGTACGCGCCGCGGTGGAACAGCAACGGGGTGCGGCTGGCGTCGGCACCGAGGTCGAGCACCCGGGCGACGGCGATCGTGTGGTCACCGCCGTCGTACTCGGCCCACAGCTCGCTGTCGATCCAGGCCACCACGCCCTCGAGCATCGGCGACCCGTGCGGGCTGGGCGCCCAGCGCACCCCGGCGAACTTGTCGGTGCCGGAGCGGGCGAACTGCCGGGAGAGGTCGCTCTGCTCCTCGCTGAGCACGTTGACGCAGAACCGGCCCGCATCGCGCAGCTGCGGCCAGGTGCGCGAGGTGCGGGCCGGGGCGAAGGCGACCAGCGGCGGGTCGAGCGACAGCGAGCTGAACGACTGGCAGGTGAAGCCGACCGGCCCGTCCGGGCCCGTCGCGGTCACCACGGTCACCCCGGAGACGAAGTGACCCAGCACGTCGCGCATCAGCTGGGGGTCGACCACGGGGGAGGGGACGTCGGCACTCACGCGTCCCATCCCACCACGGTCCGGCGGCCCCAGCCCGGGACAGGGCTCGGGACGGGGTTCAGGACGGGGGGACCGGCCCGCGCGGCACCGACGGGCCACCGGCCCGGTACAGCGAGCTGGGCAGCGGGTGGCCGACCGCGCGCTCGGTGACGGCGGCCGCGGCGAGCACCGCCGCCAGGTCGATGCCGGTGTCGACCTCGGACTCGGCGAGCCAGTGGACGAGCTCCTCGGTGGCGATGTTGCCGCTGGCGCCCGGCGCGAAGGGGCAGCCGCCCAGGCCGCCCACCGAGGCGTCGAGCTGGGTGACCCCGGCCTGCACGGCGGCGAGCGCGTTGGCCTGCCCGGTGCCGCGGGTGTCGTGGAAGTGCACGCCGACCGGGGTGCCCGGGCAGGCCCGGCGGACGGCGTCGAGCAGCCGCACCACCCGGGCCGGCGTGGTGGTGCCGATGGTGTCGCCGAGGCACAGGGCGTCCGCGCCCCCGGTGACCGCGGCGCGGGCGACGTCGACGGTGCGGGCGATGGGGGTGCGGCCGTCGAAGGGGCAGTCCCATGCGGTGGCCACCACCACCTCCAGCGAGCCGCCGGCACCGTGCGCCAGCCCGGCGATCTCCCCGACCGCGGCGAGCGCCTCGGCGGTGGCCCGCCCGGCGTTGGCCCGGCTGTGCGAGTCGGCGGCGGAGACGACGTACTCCAGGTGCGGCACCCCGGCGTCGACCGCCCGCACCGCGCCGCGCGGGTTGGCCACCAGCGCGGAGAAGTGCACGCCCGGGAAGCGGTGCAGCTCGGCGGCCACCTGGTCGGCGTCGGCGAGCGCCGGCACGGCCCTCGGGGAGACGAACGAGGTGACCTCCACCCGGCGGACGCCGGTGGCCACGATCGCCTCGAGCATCGCCAGCTTGTCGGCCAGCGGCAGCGGGTCCTCCAGCTGGAGGCCGTCGCGCATGCCGACCTCCCGGACGTCGACCGCCGCCGGCAGCACCAGGTCGAAGTCGTTCATGCGGTCATCGTGCCCCGTCCTCCCCCTGCCCGGCCCCGTTCCACGTGGAACCGGTCAGTCGCCGTACTGGCAGGCGCGGCACAGGCCGGTGTCGTCGGGGACGTCCTCGACCGGCACCACCCGGACCCACGCGCCGCAGAGCGCCTGCACCTGCTCGTCCGCCTCCCGGGCGGCCGCCCCGGGCTCGGCGGCGACGGCGTGCAGCGGTCCGGTCAGCGCATCCGCGGCGGGCCGGCCGGAGGCGGCAGGGGCAGGCGGGCGCAGTTCTCGTCCGACGAGGTTCGACATGCGCCCAGCCTGCCCCATGCCCCATGCCTCAGCCGGCGACCGGCTCCGGGACCCGCTCGTCGTCCCGGGCGGTGAGCTTCGCGCCCTCCACGTCCAGGTCGGGCAGCACCCGGTCCAGCCAGCGCGGCAGCCACCACGCCGACCGGCCCAGCAGCGCGAGCAGGGCGGGCACGAGCGTCATCCGGACGACGAAGGCGTCGACCAGCACCCCGACGGCCAGCCCGAAGGCGATCGCCTTGACCGTGACGTCCTCGATGGTCACGAAGCTGCCGAACACCGAGAACATGATCAGCGCCGCGGCGACCACCACCCGGGAGGCGTGCCGCATGCCGCCGACGACCGCCTCACGCGGCGCCGCCCCGTGCACGTACTCCTCCCGCATCCGGGAGACCAGGAAGACCTCGTAGTCCATCGCCAGCCCGAACAGCACGGCCATGAGCAGGATCGGCATGAAGCTGATCACCGGGCCGGTGGTCGGCACGCCGAAGACGTCCGCCAGCCAGCCCCACTGGAAGACCGCGACGACGGCACCGAAGGAGACGCCCACCGAGAGCAGGAAGCCCAGCGCGGCCTTGACCGGGACCAGGATCGAACGGAAGACCAGCAGCAGCAGGACCAGCGCCAGGCCGACGACGACCAGCGTGAAGGGCAGCAGCGCGTCGGCCAGCCGGTCGGAGACGTCGATCGCGACGGCGGTCTGCCCGGTGACCGCGACGTCCGCGCCGGTCTGCTCCTCCAGCTCGGTGCCCAGGTCGCGCAGCGCACCGACGAGGTCGCTGGTCGCCTCCTCCTGCGGACCGCTCTCCGGCACGACCTGGACGATCGCCGCCGTCCCGTCGCCGACCACCTGGGGCGCGGCGTAGGCGACGTCGTCCAGCCCACCCTCGAACTCCCCCGGGGTGCCGGTCGGGACGCCGCCGATGGCCGCCGCGGCCTGGCCGGCGGTCTGCTCGGCGGTGGCCGGGTCCAGCCCGTCGAGGAAGACGAGCAGCGGGCCGTTGAGGCCGGGCCCGAAGTACTCGGCGATCGCCTCGTAGGCCTGCCGCTGCGGGGTCTCCTCGCCGGCGCTGCTGGCATCGGGGAGAGCCAGCTCCAGCTGGGCGGCCGGGATGGAGCCGACGACCAGCGCGGCCAGCACGCCGAGCACGGTCAGCGCCGGACGCCGGGTGACCGTCCGCGCCCAGCGGGCACCCCCCGTGGTGGCCGGGGCGTCGGCGTGCGCGGCCAGCGCCAGCTCGCGCCGGTGCGCCCGGGAGCCGGGCTGCGGGATCAGCCGGGCGCCGGCGAAGCCGAGCAGGGCGGGCACCAGGGTCAGCGCGACCAGGACGGCGACCAGCACGGTGCCGGCGGCGCCGAGCCCCATCACGGTGAGGAACGGGATCCCGACGACCGACAGGCCGGACAGCGCGATCACCACGGTCAGCCCGGCGAAGACGACCGCGGAGCCCGCCGTCCCGGCGGCCCGGCCGGCCGACTCCTCCGGCGCCATGCCCTGGGCCAGCTGCGAGCGGTGCCGGCTGAGGATGAACAGCGTGTAGTCGATGCCGACGGCCAGGCCGATCATCAGCGCCAGGGTGGGCGCGGTGGAGGACAGCGTGATGACGCCGGAGAGCGCGAGCAGACCGGTGAGCCCGATGCCCACCCCGACGAGGGCGATGAGCAGGTTCATCCCGGCGGCGAGCAGCGAGCCCAGGGTGATCACCAGCACGACGACGGCGACCACCACGCCGACCAGCTCGGTGGGCCCGACCGTGACCGCGCCGGCGTTGAACGCACCACCCCCGACCTCGACCTCGAGCCCGGCCTCCACCGCCGGGGCGGTGGCCTCCTGCAGCTCCTCCAGCGCGTCGTCCGCGAGCTCCATCGCCTGCACGGAGTACTGGACCGTGGCCAGCGCGGCCCGGCCGTCCGGGCTGATCGCCTGGGTGGTGAAGGGGTCCTGCACCGCGGCGACGTCGTCGACCTGCCCGGCCGCGGCGACGGCCTCGCCGATCGCCTGGGCGTACTGCGGTTCGACGACGGTGCTGCCCTCGGGGGCGATGAAGACCAGGTCGGCGCCGGCGCCCGCGGCGGCGGGGGAGACCTCCCGCAGCTGGTTCAGCGCGGTCTGGGACTCCGAGCCGGGGATGGTGAACTCGTCGTCGAACTCGCCGCCCACGGTGAGGAAGAGCGCGATGACCGCGGCCAGCACGGCGATCCAGGCCGCGGTGAACGCCGCGCGGTGGCGGTAGGCGGTGCGGCCCAGCCGGTAGAGCAGGGTGGACATCGGTTCTCCTGGTCGGTGGATCGGTGTCGGTGGGTCAGCGGGACGTCGGCCCGGGGGAGACCGCGCCGCGGACGAGCGTGAGCAGGGCGGTGCGGCGCAGCGGCTCGAGGTCGCCCTCCGCGGTGAGCGACATGACGGTGAGCCCGCTGAGCAGGGCGGTGGCCGCCCCGATGAGGTCGGCGGCGGGCAGGGTGAAGGTCAGCCCCGCCTCGGCGGCCGTCCGGTCGACCAGCTCGGCCAGCCGGCCGCCGACCTGCTCGTCGTGCCGGCGCAGCACCTCGGCGGCCTCGGGGTGCCGGGCGGCGTGCAGCGTGTACTCGGTGACCACCAGCGCCCAGGTGCGGTCGCAGCGGAAGGCACCGAGCACCCGGTCGACCGCCGCGGCCAGCGGGTCGGGCTCGTCGGCCAGCCCGGTGAGGAGCTCGGCGACCCGGGTCAGGTCGCGCTCGACCTCGCGGGTCATCAGCGCCTCGAACAGCTCGTCCTTGCTGCGGAAGCTGGAGTAGAAGGCGCCGCGGGTGAAGCCGCCGCGACCGCAGATGTCCTCCACGCTGGCCGCGGCGAACCCCTGCTCGGCGAAGGTCTCCAGCGCGGCGTCGAGCAGCCGCTCGACGGTCGCCTCACGGCGGCGCTTGGGCCGCTCCAGATCGGTCGCCGTCACGATGCAGCACTGTATTGGATACAGCTCTGTATCGAGGACTCGGGACGGGTGTGACGTGCGTTGCCCCCGGGACCGTGGTCAGCTGGGGGTGCGGCCCACCAGGACGGCGCGGGTGTCCGGGGCGGCGATCCGGGCGGCGTCGGCCTCCTGGTCGTCGGGGGCGGCCTGCGAGAGGCGCTCGGCCTCCACCCGGGCGGCGTAGCCCGAGACCTCGGCGGTGACCCGCTCCTCGTCCCAGCCCAGCGACGCGGCGACCGCACGGGCCACCGGCCCGGCGGACTCCACCCCGCGGTGCGCGGTCTCGATCGAGATCCGGGTGCGGCGGGCCAGCAGGTCGTCCAGGTGCAGCGCCGCCTCGTGCTCGACCGCCCAGACCATCTCGACCATCAGGTAGCCCTCCGCGCCCGGCACCGGCTCCAGCAGCTCGGGCCGGTCGGCGGCGAGCGCCAGCAGCTCGGGGGTGAGCGACCCGAACCGGTTGAGCAGGTGCTCGGCGCGGAAGCGGGGGATGCCCCAGCGGCGGGCGAGCCCGTCGAGGGAGTTGACCATCGCCGCGTACCCCTCGGCGCCGACCAGCGGGATGTTCTCGGTGACGCTGGGCGGGACCGGCCGGGTGACGTCCTCGGCGACGGCGTCCACCGCGTCGGCGGCCATCGGCCGGTAGGTCGTGTACTTGCCACCGGCGACGGCGATGACGCCCGGCATCGGCCGGGCGACCGCGTGCTCGCGGGAGAGCTGGCTGGTCTCCTCGTCCTCGCCGGCCAGCAACGGGCGCAGCCCGGCGTAGACGCCGGTGATGTCGTCGTGGGTCAGCGGCGTGGAGAGCACCTCGTTGACGTGCTCGAGGATGTAGTCGATGTCGGCCCGGCTGGCGGCCGGGTGCGCCTTGTCCAGCTCCCAGTCGGTGTCCGTCGTCCCGATGATCCAGTGGCTGCCCCACGGGATCACGAACAGCACCGACTTCTCGGTGCGCAGGATCAGCCCGGCCTCGCCGTTTATCCGGTCGCGGGGGACCACGATGTGCACGCCCTTGCTGGCCCGCACGTGGAACCGGCCCCGGCCGCCGACCAGGGTCTGCACGTCGTCGGTCCACACGCCGGTGGCGTTGACCACCACCTCGGCCCGGACGTCGGTCTCCGCGCCGGTCTCCACGTCGCGCACCCGGGCACCGACGACCCGGCCACCGGCGTGCGTGAAGCCGACGACCTCCGCGGAGTTGAGCACGGTCGCGCCGTAGGTGGCGGCGGTGCGGGCGACGGTGAGGGTGTGCCGGGCGTCGTCGGCCTGGGCGTCGTAGTACCGGACGGCGCCGACCAGCGCGTCGGGCTTGAGCGCGGGGAAGACGGTGCGCGCACCGGTGCGGGTGAGGTGCTTCTGCGCCGGCATCGGCGTGGACAGCGCCCCGATCCGGGCCAGCCCGTCGTAGAGCGCCAGGCCGGCGGAGACGTAGGGGCGCTCCCAGACCCGGCGGGTCAGCGGGTAGAGGAACGGCACGGGCTTGACCAGGTGCGGAGCCAGCCGGGTGACGCTCAGGTCGCGCTCGTGCAGCGCCTCGCGGACAAGGGTGAACTCGAGGGACTCCAGGTAGCGCAGCCCGCCGTGGAACAGCTTGGACGAGCGCGACGACGTCCCGCTGGCGAAGTCCCGGGCCTCGACCAGCGCCGTCCGCAGGCCGCGGGTGGCGGCGTCCAGGGCGACGCCGGCGCCGGTCACCCCGCCGCCGACGACGAGCACCTCGAACGGTTCCTCGGCGAGCTCGCGCCAGGCCTGCGCGCGCTGCTGGGGGCCGAGCGGGGCAACTGCGGTCATCGCACACCTCCGTGGTGCCACCGGCCGGGCGGCCGCGGGTCGCGACCAGTCTCCCCCGTCGGAGGGCTCCCACGCCCGGAGGACGTCGCGCCGGAGGGCGGCGCGGACGAGATGCGCCCCGCCCGGGCGCCGCCTAGCGTTCCAGCCCGGCACCCGGCCGCCGCCCCGCGCGCCTGGGGGAAGGGAACCGCTGGATGGCGCCGATCGGCCTGCTCACCGTGTTCGGCAGCGAGGTCGTCGGCACCGGCGTGCTGATCCTGCTCGGCACCACCGTGGTGGCCAACGTGAACCTGGTCCGCACCTACGGCCACGCCGGCGCCGCGGTCGGCGTCCACCTGGGGTGGGGCCTCGCCGTCTTCGCCGGGGTCTTCGCCGGGGCCAGCTCCGGCGCCCACCTCAACCCGGCGGTCACGCTGGGCCTGCTGGTGAGCGGCACCGGGGAGTACGCGACCGGGGTGCCGGTCACGGTCGCGAGCACGCTGGTCTACGTGGCCGGCGAGCTGACCGGCGCCTTCCTCGGCGCGGTGCTGGCGTGGCTGATCTACCGGCGGCACTTCGCCCTGCCGACCAGCGATGACCCGGCCGAGGACGCCGGCACCAAGCTGGGGACCTTCGCCACCCGCCCGGCGATCCGGAGCTTCCCGGACAACCTGGTGAGCGAGGTGATCGCCACGTTCGTCCTCGTCTACCTGGTGCTGCGCTTCGGCGACACCCCGGTCGACCTGGGCCCGCTGGCGGTGGCGCTGATCGTCACCGGCATCGGCCTGGGGCTGGGCGGCACGACCGGCTACGCGATCAACCCCGCCCGCGACCTGGGCCCGCGGATCGCGCACGCCCTGCTGCCGATCCGGGGCAAGGGCGGCAGCGACTGGGGCTACGCCTGGGTGCCGATCGTCGGTCCGCTGACCGGCGCCGTCCTGGCCGGACTGTTCTCCCAGGTGCCCATCTGACCCGGGTGCCCGGCCGAACCGGACACCAGGCCGAGCGCACGACCGATCGCACCCCACCGGCGCCCCTCCGGGGCCACAATCGCCCCCTGCGAGCGAGCCACCCTGCCCCTCACCGCCGAGGAGGAACCATGCCCGGTCCCTACGTCGCCGCGATCGACCAAGGCACCACCAGCACCCGCTGCATGCTCTTCGACCACGACGGCGCGGTGGTGTCCGTCGGCCAGAAGGAGCACCAGCAGATCTTCCCGCGCGCCGGGTGGGTCGAGCACGACGCGATGGAGATCTGGCGGAACACCCGGGAGGTGGTCGGCCAGGCGATCGCCCGCAGCGACGCCGGGCCCGCCGACATCGTCGCCGTCGGCATCACCAACCAGCGCGAGACCGCCGTGGTCTGGGACCGGAACACCGGGCAGCCGGTCTACAACGCGATCGTCTGGCAGGACACCCGCACCGGGAAGATCTGCGACGAGCTGGGCGCGCTGGGCGGCGGCGCCGACCGGTACAAGGACGTCGTCGGCCTGCCGCTGGCCACCTACTTCGCCGGCCCGAAGGTGCGCTGGATCCTGGACAACGTCGACGGCGCCCGCGCGGCGGCCGAGCGCGGCGACCTGCTCATGGGCACGATCGACTCCTGGCTGATGTGGAAGATGACCGGCGGCACCGACGGCGGGCTGCACCTCACCGACGTCTCCAACGCCAGCCGCACGATGCTGATGGACTACCGGAAGCTGAGCTGGGACGCCTCGATCGCCGAGGAGATGGGCATCCCGATGTCGATGCTGCCGGAGATCCGGTCCAACTCGGAGGAGTACGGGAGGGGCCGCAAGGCCGGCTTCCTGGCCGGGGTGCCGATCGCCGGGTCGCTGGGCGACCAGCAGGCGGCCACCTTCGGGCAGGTCTGCTTCGAGCGCGGGATGGCCAAGAACACCTACGGCACCGGCAACTTTATGCTGCTCAACACCGGCGAGGAGGCGGTGCCGTCGGAGAACGGCCTGCTCACCACGCTGTGCTACCAGCTCGGGGACGCCAAGCCGGTCTACGCGCTCGAGGGGTCGATCGCGGTCACCGGCTCGCTGGTGCAGTGGGTGCGCGACAACCTGGGCATGATCAGGAACGCGCCGGAGATCGAGGACCTGGCCCGCTCGGTGGAGGACAACGGCGGGGCCTACTTCGTGCCCGCCTTCTCCGGGCTGTTCGCCCCGCACTGGCGCGCCGACGCCCGCGGCGCCCTCGTCGGGCTGACCCGGTTCGTGGACAAGGGGCACTTGGCCCGCGCCGTCCTGGAGGCGACCGCGTACCAGACCCGCGAAGTGCTCGACGCGATGAACGCCGACTCCGGCGTCGACCTCACCGAGCTGCGGGTGGACGGCGGCATGGTCGGCAACGAGCTGCTCATGCAGTTCCAGGCCGACCTGCTCGGCGTCCCGGTGATCCGCCCGCAGATCCCCGAGACCACGGCGCTGGGCGCGGCCTACGCGGCCGGGCTGGCGGTCGGGTTCTGGTCCGACCTCGACGAGCTCACCGCCAAGTGGGCCGAGGACAAGCGGTGGGAGCCGCAGATGGCCGCCGAGCAGCGGGACAGGTACTACCGCAGCTGGCAGAAGGCGGTCACCAAGAGCCTGGACTGGGTCGACGAGGACGACGAGTAGTCGCCGGGACACGACTGCGCAGTAGGTTGCCCGGCTGACTAGTCAGTCGTACTGTCCACTCCGTGAGCGAGGAACGGTGGCCCGGAGAGTGGATGCGCGGCGTGCTGTCGCTGTGCGTGCTCCGCGTCGTCGCCGACGGGCCGACCCACGGCTACGCCATCGCCGGCCGGCTGGCCGAGGCCGGTCTGGGCACGGTCAAGGGCGGCACCCTCTACCCGATCCTCACCCGGCTGGAGACCGAGGGGCTGGTGACCGCCGCCTGGGAGGCCGGGGACGGCGGCCCCGGTCGCAAGGTGTTCACCGTGACCGAGGCCGGCGTCCAGGCGCTGCGGCAGCGCTCGGCGCAGTGGCAGGTCTTCACCGAGCGGGCCGCCGGCCTGCTGTCGTCCCCCTCCGTCCCCGCCTGAGGAGCCCGCCGTGGGAAAGGTCTCGAACGACACCGAGCAGAGCTGGCGCGACGACCTGCTGCTGCGGCTGCGGATGCGCGACGTCCCCGGCGCCCGGATCGGCGAGGTGCTCGCCGAGGTGCAGAGCCACGTCGCCGAGACCGGCGAGCACCCGCGTGAGGCGTTCGGCCCGGCCAGGGAGTACGCCGACCGGGTGGCCGACGCGATCGGCGCTCCGCCCAGCCAGGGCTGGCGCGACGCGGTGCGCGGGGTGACCTGGCAGGACTGGGCGACGACGGTCGCCATCGGCGTCAGCGCCTTCCTGCTCAGCGACGCACTGTGGGCCCTCGGCGCGGGCGGGACAGCGGTGTTCGGGCTGCCCGCCTGGCCGGTGTTCCTGGTCACCGGGGTGGCGCTGGGCGCCTGCGTCGCCCGCGTCGTGCACACCCTGCGCGCGGAGACCTCCGGGGCCCGGGTCACCGACCCGCGGACCGGCGCCGACATGGTGCCGCTCCCGAGGTGGGCAGTGGCCGTCCTGATCGGCATCCCGCTGGTCCTCCTGCTGGGGACGCTGGCCGCCGGCCTGCTCACCCGCTGAGCCCGGTCGCGCGGGGGGGGGGGGGGGGGGGGGGGGGGGGGGGGGGGGGGGGGGGGGGGGGGGGGGGGGGGGGGGGGGGGGGGGGGGGGGGGGGGGGGGGGGGGGGGCGGGGGGTGG
>NZ_JBJHAQ010000011.1:0-123253 GCF_054051115.1 Modestobacter sp. SYSU DS0904
CCCCCCCCCCCCCCCCCCCCCCCCCCCCCCCCCCCCCCCCCCCCCCCCCCCCCCCCCCCCCCCCCCCCCCCCCCCCCCCCCCCCCCCCCCCCCCCACCGATCCCATCCCTGGAGCCTGTGATGACCCTCCCCGCCCGGCCGGCGCTGCGCGTCGGCCTCATCGGCTACGCCTTCATGGGCGCCGCCCACTCCCACGCGTGGCGCACCGCGCCACGCTTCTTCGACCTCCCGCTCCGCCCCGAGCTGACCGTGCTCGCCGGCCGCGACCCCGCGGGGCTGTCCGCCGCCGCCGGCCGGCTGGGTTGGGCGGACACCGAGACCGACTGGCACCGGCTCCTCGACCGCGACGACGTCGACCTGGTCGACATCTGCACCCCCGGCGACACCCACGCCGAGATGGCGATCGCGGCGCTGGCCGCCGGCAAGCACGTGCTGTGCGAGAAGCCGCTGGCCAACACGGTGGCCGAGGCCGAGGCGATGGCCGCCGCGGCCGAGCGGGCCGCCGCCTCCGGCGTCCGCGCGATGGTCGGGTTCACCTACCGCCGGGTGCCCGCGATCGCCTTCGCCCGCCGGCTGGTCGCCGACGGGCGGCTGGGGGAGATCCGGCACGTGCGCGCCCAGTACCTGCAGGACTGGATCGCCGACCCGGCCGCCCCGATGTCCTGGCGGCTGCAGAAGGAGAAGGCCGGCTCGGGTGCGCTGGGCGACATCGGCGCGCACATCGTCGACCTCACCCAGTTCATCACCGGCGAGCGGCTCACCGGGGTCAGCGCCGTCCTGGAGACCTTCGTCCGCGAGCGCCCGCTGCCGGCCAGCAGCGGCAAGCTGGGGGGCGTCGGGGGAGAGGGGATGGGCGAGGTCACCGTGGACGACGCCGCGGTGTTCCTCGGCCGGTTCACCGGGGGAGCGCTGGCCACCTTCGAGGCCACCCGCTTCGCGCTGGGCCGGAAGAACGCCATCCGGATCGAGGTCAACGGCTCGGCGGGCAGCCTGGCGTTCGACTTCGAGGACATGAACGTCCTGCACTTCTTCGACGGCACCGAGCCGGCCGCGACCGCGGGCTTCCGCCGGATCGTGGTCACCGAGCCCGAGCACCCCTACGTCGGCGCCTGGTGGCCGGCCGGGCACGGGCTGGGCTACGAGCACGGCTTCACCCACCAGGTGGTCGACCTGGTCACCGCGCTGGCCGCGGGTGAGCAGCCCACGCCGTCGTTCGCCGACGGCCTGCAGGTGCAGCGGGTGCTCGACGCCGTCGAACGCAGCGCCGCCGACCGCTCGACCTGGACCGAGATCTGCACCGACCACCCCGACAACGCTGCTCAGGGAGAGAACTGATGCCCCGTCCCGTCACGCTGTTCACCGGCCAGTGGGCCGACCTGCCCTTCGAGGAGGTGTGCCGGCTGGCCGCCGGGTGGGGGTACGACGGCCTGGAGATCGCCTGCTGGGGCGACCACCTCGACGTCGTCCGGGCCGCCGAGGACGAGTCCTACGTCCGGGACCGGCTCGACCTGCTCCAGCGGCACGGCCTGCAGGTCTTCGCCATCTCCAACCACCTCAACGGCCAGGCGGTCTGCGACGACCCGATCGACGAGCGTCACCGCGGCATCGTGCACCCCCGGGTGTGGGGCGACGGCGACCCCGAGAGCGTGCGGCAGCGGGCGGCGGAGGAGATGAAGGCGACCGCGCGGGCGGCCCGGGCACTCGGCGTCGACGTCGTCGTCGGGTTCACCGGGTCGAAGATCTGGAAGACCGTGGCGATGTTCCCGCCGGTGCCCGAGTCGATGATCGACGACGGCTACGCCGACTTCGCCGCCCGCTGGAACCCGATCCTGGACGTGTTCGACGAGGTCGGGGTCCGGTTCGCGCACGAGGTGCACCCCTCGGAGATCGCCTACGACTACTGGACGACGGTGCGCGCCCTGGAGGCGATCGGCCACCGCGAGGCGTTCGGGCTGAACTGGGACCCCAGCCACTTCGTCTGGCAGGACCTCGACCCGGTCGGCTTCCTCTGGGACTTCAAGGACCGGATCTACCACGTCGACTGCAAGGACGCGAAGAAGCAGGTCGGCAACGGGCGCAACGGCCGGATGGGCTCGCACCTGCCCTGGGCCGACCCGCGGCGCGGCTGGGACTTCGTCTCCACCGGCCACGGCGACGTGCCGTGGGAGGCGTGCTTCCGGATGCTCAACACCATCGGCTACGCCGGCCCCATCTCGGTGGAGTGGGAGGACGCCGGGATGGACCGGCTGGTCGGCGCGCCCGAGGCCCTGGAGTTCGTGCGCCGGCTGGCGTTCGACCCGCCGTCCGCGGCCTTCGACTCGGCCTTCTCCAGCGGGGCCTGACTCCGCCGGCTGCGGGGGCCACGGGGCCCCGCAGCCGGCACCGCCCCCTTGCCGCCGGGTGGCCGGACGGTGATGCTCGTCACATGTCCAGCACCCCGGGTCCGACGTCGTCGGTCGAGGAGACGCCGCAGTCCACCGGCAAGGTCGACGGCAAGTACTACGAGAAGGAGCTGGCCCGGCTGCAGGCGGAACTGGTGAAGCAGCAGGAGCACGTCCGCGCGCGGGGCCTGCGGGTCGTCGTCCTCTTCGAGGGCCGCGACGCCGCCGGCAAGGGCGGGGCCATCCAGCGGATCACCGAGAGCCTGAACCCCCGGCACGCGCACGTCGTCGCCCTGGCGACGCCGACCGACCGCGAGAAGGGGCAGTGGTACTTCCAGCGCTACGTGGCGCACCTGCCCGGGCCGGGGGAGATGGTCCTGTTCGACCGGTCCTGGTACAACCGCGCCGGCGTCGAGCGCGTCATGGGCTTCTGCACCGACGAGGAGTACGCGGAGTTCCTGCGCTCCTGCCCGGAGTTCGAGCGGATGCTCGTGCGCAGCGGCATCACGCTCGTGAAGTACTGGTTCTCCGTCAGCGACACCGAGCAGGAGAAGCGCTTCCAGAAGCGGCTCGAGGATCCGACGAAGCGCTGGAAGCTCAGCCCGATGGACCTGGAGGCCCGCAACCGCTGGGTCGACTTCTCCCGGGCCAAGGACGCGATGTTCGCCGCCACCGACATCCCCGAGGCGCCCTGGTGGGTCGTCGAGGCCGAGGTGAAGAAGCGCGCCCGGCTCAACGTGATGGCCCACCTGCTCACCCAGGTGCCCTACGAGGACCTCACCCCGCCCGCGCCGGAGCTGCCGCCCCGGCCGCCGGTGGAGGAGGACTACCTCCGGCCGCCCAAGGAGAGCCAGCACATCGTGCCCGACATCGTCCCCTGAGTCCCGTTCCCTGAGCGGCCGGCCGGCGGCGGGGGTCAGCGGGCGCCGGCGACGTACCGCTCGAACCAGTCGTTGCGGAAGGCGCCGCGCGGGTCCAGCCGCTCGGTGAGGGCCAGGAAGTCCCGGTGCCGCGGGTAGTGGGCGGCGATCGTCGCCGCGTCGGCGAGGAAGAGCTTGCCCCAGTGCGGCCGCGGGCCGAACGGCTCGAGCGCGCCCTCCAGGTGCACCAGCAGCTCCTCGACGGCCGGCTGGTCGGGCAGCCAGGTGAAGTGCAGCGCGACGCTGGCCTCGTCGTACGCGGTGCTCATCCAGAGCTCGTCGGCGGCGACGGTGCGGATCTCGCAGGTCTGCAGCAGCGGGCGGATCCGGTCGCCCAGCGAGCGCAGCGCGTCGATCGCCGCCACCGCGTGCCGGTGCGGGACCAGGAACTCCGACTGGATCTCCTCGCCGTTGCTCGGGGTGAAGCCCATCCGGAAGTGCGGCAACCGGTCCGACCACAGCCCGGGAACCCCCTGCTGCACGGTGGCCGGGCCGGACGGCAGGCCGGGGATCGGGTGCCGCTCGCCGTCGGCCTCCCGCGCGCCGAACAGCTCGCCCGCGGGCCCGTCGCCGGCGTCGGTGCGGGACTTCACCCAGACCATCTCCACCGCCTCGCCGAAGAGGGTGAACAGGCTGACGCTGTAGCCGGCCGACATGACCTCGTCGAACCGCTCGGCCAGCGTCGACCACGGCAGCCCCTCGAACACGCGCTGCCGCACCTCGAAGGCCGGCTCGACGTCCAGCGTGACGCGGGTGACCGCGCCCAGCGCCCCCAGGCCGACGACCACGCCGGCGAAGTCGGCGTCCCCGCGCACCGGGTGCAGCACCTCGCCGGTCGAGGTGACCAGCTGCAGGCCGGCCACCGCCGCGGCGAGGTTGCGGTTGGTCACGCCCGACCCGTGGGTGGCGGTGGCCACCGCGCCGGCGACCGAGATGTGCGGGAGCGAGGCCAGGTTGTGCAGCGCGAGGCCCTGCTCGCGCAGCACCTCGGTCAGCTGGCCGTACCGGACACCGCCGTCGACGGTGACCGTCCGGCGGTCGGGGGAGGTGACGACGCTGCCCGTCAGCTCCTCCAGGGAGAGCAGCTCCGCGGAGTCGGCCACGCCGGTGAAGGAGTGCCGGGAGCCCAGCACCCGGATCCGCGCCGCGGCGGCCACGACCTCCTGCACCTGCTCCAGGCTGGCGGGCCGGTGCAGGCGCGTCGCCCGATAGGTGTGGTTGCCGGCCCAGTTGCGGGCCGCGGTCAGTTCCGCCGTGTCGGTCACGCCCCAGTGTCCCGCAGCCCGGTCCCGGCCGCCCGGAAACCGGGTGGTCGCCGACCCGCGGGCCTGGGAGGTGGGCCCGGACGTGCAGCGGGCGGCGGCCGCGGCGATCGGGCACTGGGCTCTCGCCGTCGGGACGCGGCGACGGGGGAGGAGGTCGCCGGGATGGTCCAGGTGGCCCGGGCACGGTTCGCGCCCGACGTGGCGGCCGAGGGGGAGCGTCCGGGAGGCTGACGCCCGGCCGCGGCGCGCGCGGTCTGGTTCACTGGTGGTTGAACGTTGAACCGGATCGGTCCCGATCCGAGCCCAGCCACCTGGAGGACCCGTGCACCTCGGCGTCGACAGCTTCGTCTCGGCCGTCACCGACCCCTCGACCGAGCGGCTCATCGGCCCCGAGGAGCGGATGGAGCACCTCCTGGAGGAGATCGCCCTCGCCGACCAGGTGGGGCTCTACTCCTTCGGCATCGGCGAGCACCACCGGGCCGAGTACTACGACTCCGCCCCGCCGGTGATCCTCGCCGCCGCCGCGGCGCGCACCTCGCGGATCCGGCTGGGCAGCGCCGTCGCCGTGCTCAGCGCCGCCGACCCGGTCCGGGTGTTCCAGCAGTTCGCCACCCTCGACCTCATCGCCAAGGGCCGGATCGACCTGGTCGTCGGCCGGGGGTCGTTCACCGAGGCGTTCCCGCTGTTCGGGCTGAGCCTCGCCGACTACGACTCGCTGTTCGAGGAGAAGCTCGACCTCCTGCTCCAGATCCGCGACAGCGAGCAGGTCACCTGGTCCGGCCGGCACCGCCCGGCGCTGACCGGCCAGGGCGTCTACCCCCGCCCGCTGCAGGACCCGCTGCCGATCTGGGTCGGCGTCGGCGGCACCCCGGAGTCCTTCGTCCGGGCCGGGCTGCTCGGGCTCCCGCTGATGGTGGCGATCATCGGCGGCGAGCCCCGCCAGTTCGCCCCGCTGGTCGACCTCTACCGCCGGGCCGGCGCGCAGGCCGGGCACGCACCCGAGAAGCTCCAGGTGGGCCTGCACGTCTTCGGGTTCGTCGCCGAGAGCACCCAGGCGGCGGCGGACACGATCTACCCGGGGTGGCACCAGATGTTCACCTCGGTCTCCCGCGAGCGAGGCTTCGCACCGCCCACCCGGGCCCAGTTCGACGCGACCAGCGGGCCGAACGGCGCCTTCTTCATGGGCGACCCGCAGACCGTGGCGGACAAGCTGGTGCGGGTCTCCGAGCAGCTCGGCGGGGTCCAGCGCATCTCGCTGCAGATGACCAACCCGCGCCTGGCGCACGCCGACCTGCTGCGCGGCATCGAGCTGCTCGGCACCGAGGTCGCCCCGCGGGTCGCCGGCGCCTGAGGGAGCGCGGCCTGAGGGAGCGCGGCCTGAGCCGCCCTGTCGTCCGGTTCACCGCGGCGCAGCACGGCGCACCGGACGGCGCAGCGGCTCAACCCCCGGCGAGCAGCGCGCGGACGGCGTCGAGGGTGTCGGCGTCGGCCGGGGTCTTGTCCGGCCGGTACCGCACCACGCGGGCGAACCGCAGCGCGACGCCGCCGGGGTAGCGGGTGCTGCGCTGGGCGCCGTCGACGGCGATCTCCACGACCAGCTCCGGGCGCAGCCGCACGCCCCAGTCGGCCTGCTCCACCGCGTGCTCGGGGAAGGTGCGGGTCTGCCAGGCCAGCAGCTCGTCGGTCATCCCCTTGAACGTCTTGCCGACCATCACCGGCTCGCCGCCCTCGGGGTCGCGGGCGCCGAGGTGGATGTTGGACAGCGTGCCGGTGCGCCGCCCGTACCCCCACTCCGCGCCCAGCACGACCAGGTCCAGGGTGTGCACCGGCTTCACCTTCTGCCAGGCGCGGCCCCGGCGGCCGGCGGCGTACGGCGCGTCCAGCGCCTTGACGACCACGCCCTCGTGGCCGGCGGCCAGCGCGTCGTCGAGCACCACCGCGGCCTGCTCCGGCGTAGGCAGGCGCACCCCGGGCATCCGCAGCGCCGCGTGCTGCTCGTCGGCCAGCAGCCCGGCCAGCGCGTCGAGCCGCTCGGTCAGCGGAGCGTCGAGCAGGTCACGGCCGTCCAGGTGCAGCAGGTCGAAGAAGAACGGGCTCAGCAGCACGGCGGCCTCCTGGTCCCGACCCGGGCCCTCGCTGCCGAAGCGGCTCATCGTGTCCTGGAACGCACGCGGCCGGCCGTCGTCGTCCAGCGCCAGCGTCTCGCCGTCCAGCACGCAGGCCCGGCACGGCAGCGCCCGCACCCGGTCGACCAGCTCGGGCACCCCGTCGGTGACCTCGCGCAGCGTGCGGGTCCACACCCGGACGTCGTCGCCGTCGCGGTGCACCTGGATGCGCGCGCCGTCGAGCTTGAACTCCACGGTCACCTCGCCGCCGAGGTCGGCCAGCGCGGCGTCCAGCGACGATCCGGGGCTGGCCAGCATCGGCCGCACCGGGCGGCCGACCCGCAGCCGCTCGGCGTCCAGCGCGGCGACCCCGCCGGTGAGCGCCGCCGCCGCGGTGCCGGGGAGGCTGCCGGACAGCATGAACGCCCGGCGCACGCTCGCGGCCGGGACCTCGGCCGCGGCGGCGATCGCGTCGAGCACCACGCCCTCCAGCGCGCCCTGGCGCAGCTCACCGGTCAGCAACCGGACCAGGAACTGCTGCTCCTCGGTGGTCGCGGCACCCAGCAACGCGCCCAGGGCCGCGTCCCGCCGCGCCGCCGAGCCGGTGCCCGCCGTGCCGGCGAGCAGCTCCAGGGCCTCGTCCACGTCGACGACGCCGAGGGACGGCGCGTCCGCCGGGTCCCCGGTCAGCCGGGACAGCGTCCGCCAGCCCACGCCGAGCCGGCCCTGGCGCGGCTCGCCGGCCAGCCACGCGGTGACCGGACCGACCTCGTCGTCGCCCGCCCGCCGCAGCAGGTCGGCGATCGCGGCGGCCTTGGCGGTGCGTGACCGGGTGGCCGCGACGGCGGCGGAGGCGGCGACGACGGCGGCGAGCAGCACGCCGGCCATCGTGGCAGCAGCCCTGGGCGCCGTCGCGCCCGACGGCGGTCGCGCGGACCCGGCGGCCGAGCTGCGGCGGCTGCACGACGAGCTGAGGAGGTCGCTGCTGCCCGCCGTCCACCAGCTGCCCACCCGGGACGACCCCCTGGGGGAGATGGTGTGCCGGCTGCGTCGCTGACCCGGCGGACCGTTTCCGGCCGCCGGTGACAGGGCACCTGCCCACCGTGACCGGGACCCCTGCCGCCGTGCCACCGGACCGCGCCCCCGGCGTGCCGCCGACCCTGGTCGACGGCACCCGGCTGTGGGTCGACGCCCGGCTCCGCGCCCTGGTGCAGCGCCGCGGGGAGGCCGCGATCCTGCACCGGCTGGGCGGGGACGTGCCCGGTGACCGGGTGCTCGAGCTGGGCACTGGCCGCCGCGGCACCGGGCTGCGGCTGGCCGTGGAGGTCTTCGGCGCCGGGCACGCCACCGGGGTCGACCTCTACCCGGCCTCGGTCGAGGCCGCCCGCCGGGCGCTGCGCGACCTCGGCGACCGGGTCACCGTCGTCCAGGGCGACGCGACCGCGCTGACCCTCGACGACGCCTCCGTCGACGCCGTCTTCGGTTACCACGTGCTGCACCACGCCGGCCCCTGGCGCGACGCCGTCCGCGAGGCGGCCCGGGTGCTCCGCCCCGGTGGTCGGCTCTACTCGTGCGAGATGACCGCCCGGTTGATCGACAGCCGCCCGCTGCGCGCCTTCTCCCGGCACCCCGCCGACGGCGACCGCCCCACCCCGGAGTCGATCGCCGGCGCCTGCCGGGACGCGGGGCTCACCGTCCTCGCGCAGGAGACGAGGCTCGCCGGCTGCTGGACCGGGCTGGTCGCGTCCCGCTCGTGATGGCCGCGCCCCGCAGCAGCTCCGACGCACGGCCCGGCGCCACGCTGCGTGCCGCGCTCGGGTTGCTCGGCCGGCGGTGGCGGGCCGCCTACCTGGCCGCGCTGATCGCGGCGGCGGTGAACACCGTCCCCGACGTGCTCCGGCAGGTGCTGGTCTGGGACGACCCGCGCTACGGCGCGGCCCTCGCCGTCGACGTCGTCGGCTTCACCACTGCGCTGATCGCGCAGCTGTGGGTCACCGGTGCGGTCGCCGGGCTGCCGGACGGCGGCCCGCTGCGGACCCGTGGCGCGCTGCGACGGGGCACCGCGCTCGCCGTGCGGGCGGTCCGCCGGGCACCCGGGACGGTGCTGGCCGGGGTCGCCGCCGGCGGGGCGGTCTCCGCGCTGCTCACCCTGCCCGTCTCGATCGCCGCCCTGGGGCTGGACCGGGTGATCGGGCCGCTGGACTCCCCGGGGGTGGTCCCGTTCGCCGTCGCCACCGTCTCCGACCTGGTGGCGAGCACGGCCACGCTGCCGTTCCTGGCGCTGGTGCTCGTGCTGGCCGGCGCCGGTTGGCCGGCTGCGCGGCCGGGCACCAGCCGGTCATGACCAACGACTGGGATGTCACCCGCAAGACGATCGGCTCGCTGTCGGTGTGGCTGGGCACCGGGGCGCTGTTCGCGCCCCGGGCGATCACCGCCGTGCTCGGGGTCCGGGAGCAGGCCGCCCAGGGCGACGTCGCGCTGCCGCTGCTGGTGCGGCTGATCGCCGCCCGGAACATCGCCATGGGCGCCGCGCTGCTGGTCACGCCCGCGCCGCAGGCCCGCCGGACGACGGAGGTGACCCTGCTGCTCACCGCGCTCGACGCGGCCGCCGTGCTGGTGGCCCGGCGCGGCGAGGACGTGGCCGGGCGCAGCGCCGGCCTGTCGCTGACCGTGCTGTCGCTCGCGGCGGCCGGCGCGGTGCGCTGGCACCGGCGCTGACCGCCGCGGAGGTGCGCTAGGCCGGGACGCCGTCGGGGTCGTCCGGCCCCTCGGGATCGACGGTGGGCTCGACCGGGAGGTCCGGCTCGGGCGGGGCCGGAGGCAGGTCGTCGGGGGTGTCCGGCAGCAGCGGACCGGGGTCGTCCGGCATCGGCGCGTCCGGGTCCAGCGGCGGGTACTCCGGGTCGGCGGTCACAGCAGCCGGTCCAGGTCGTCGGGGCCCGGCCCGGTACCGCCGGAGTCGCGCACCGGAGAGGTCTCGGGCAGGTCGTCGTCCGGCGGCTCGGCCGCCACCGGGCCCTCGGCGTAGAGCGTGTCGGGGTTCCGTGGATCGATCTCGGTCATCCGCCTGCCCTACCCGGCCGACGCGCGCTGACGCACGGTCGCGCTTCCGTCGGACCCCTCGGCGACACTGCAGGGGTGGAGCGGGTCCTGCTGGTGCGGCGGGGCGACGACGTCGTCGAGGTACGCGCGCACGCCGGCGACGACGTCCAGGTCACCCGGCTGCCGGCCGCCGAGCTCCCGGGATTCGTCGTCGCGCGGGAGGCAGGGGCACCGGTCCGCTGGGTGTGGGACGACACCACCCGCTGGTACCCGGCGCTGCTCGACGCCGGGGTGCGGGTGGCCCGCTGCACCGACCTGCGGCTGTGCCACGCCCTGCTGCGCCGTTCCCCGTTCGTCGACCAGGCCCTGCTCGCCGGCCCGGACCTGGCGGGCTGGGACGCCCTCCAGCCCGTGGTCGCCGTCGACCCCGCGCTCTTCCCCCTCACCGACCCCGCCGACGCGCTCGACCCGGTCGCCGAGTCCGGGCGCCAGCAGGCCGCGGTGGCGGCCTCGCCCCACCGCGGCCCGCTCGGGCTGCTGCTGGCCGCGGAGTCCTCCGGCGCGCTCGTCGCCGCGGAGATGACGCACGCCGGCCTGCCGTGGCGCACCGACCGGCACGAGCAGCTGCTCACCGAGCTGGTCGGCCCGCGACCGCCGGCCGGTCGGCGCCCGCCGGTGCTCGAGCGGCTGGCCGCCGACATCCGGGCCGCGTTGCGGGCGCCGGAGCTGAACCCCGACTCCCCGGGTGGGCTGCTCCGGGCGCTGCAGGCCGCCGGGCTGCCGGTCGAGGACACCCGCTCCTGGACCCTGGAGCAGCTCGATCACCCGGCCGTCCCGCCGGTGCTGGAGTACAAGAAGCTGTCCCGGCTGCTGGCCGCGAACGGCTGGAACTGGCTGGACACCTGGGTCCGCGGCGGACGGTTCCGGTCGGTCTTCGTCCCCGGCGGGGTGGTCACCGGGCGGTGGGCGTCCAACGGCGGCGGCGCGCTGTCGGTGCCCACCCAGGTGCGGCCGGCCGCGGTCGCCGACGACGGGTGGCGCTTCGTCGTCGCCGACGTCGCCCAGCTCGAGCCGCGGGTGCTCGCGGGCATGAGCCGGGACGCCGCGATGGCCGAGGCGGCGCGCTCGGCCGACCTGTACGCCGGCATGGTCGCCGGCGGCACGGTGGCCACCCGGGCCGAGGCGAAGATCGGCATGCTCGGGGCGATGTACGGCGGCACCCGCGGCGAGAGCGGCCGGATGATGCCGCGGCTGACCCGCCGCTACCCGCGGGCGATCGGGCTTGTCGAGGAGGCCGCCCGGGCGGGGGAGCGGGGGGAGGTGGTGCACACGCTGCTGGGCCGGGGCTCGCCGCTGCCCACCGGCCCGTGGGCGGAGCGGGCGGGCGACCTGGGGGAGCCGCCGGAGCCGACGGGATCGCGCGAGGACGCCGACCGGCGCCGCCGCGCGTGGGGCCGGTTCACCCGCAACTTCGTCGTCCAGGGCACCGGCGCGGAGTGGGCGCTGTGCTGGCTGGCCGACCTGCGCAACCGGCTGTGGCTGCTGGGCGGGGGAGCGCTGACCGATCGCCCGCACCTGGTCTTCTTCCTGCACGACGAGGTGCTGGTGCACACCCCCGCGGAGCACGCCGACGACGTCGCCGTGGCCGTGCGGGAGTCGGCCGCGGCGGCGGGCCGGCTGCTGTTCGGGGAGTTCCCGGTCGACTTCCCGCTGGACGTGGCCGTCGTCCGGTCCTGGGCAGACGCGGGCTGAGCGGACCGGCGGTGGAACGCGACGGGCCCCGCGGTCGGTGACCGCGGGGCCCGTGCACGTCCACCCGGTGGGGTCAGACCAGACCCTCGTTGTGCGGCTCGATGCTCGCCGACGGGTCGACGCCCTCGTCGGCCGCGGGCTGCACCGGGCCCTCGCCGGGCTTGGAACCGCTGCCGGCGGCCGTGTTCCGCGACGAGCGCTCCGGATCGTTCAGATCGGTGGTGGTCGGCGCCTGGCCGATCCGCTTCGCGGCCTCGCCGGTGCCGGTCTGCTCGAGCTCGTTCTCGCTCACGTCTCCTCCATCCGTCGGGTGCGTGCGTTCTACCCGGGTGGCACCTGAGCACACGCCGGCCGGGGAGCCCGCTGCACCGCCGGGGCCTCGGCCGCACTGCGTTCGACCGCTGCCGGATCGACGTGCGCACCCCCCCCGGCAGGGCGAGCGCGGTGCGTGGCGAGGTGTGCCTCGCCGGGGGATCAGGCAGGCTCGTCCCGCCATGACGCCGAACGAGCAGGGGTCCTCGATGTCGCGGATCGACCGCATCGCCGTCCTGCGGGGTGCGCTCCACCGGCCAGTGGGCGCTGAGCCCGGGCACGGCCCGCGGTGAGCGTGCTGCGTGCCGGCCCACTCGGTGTCCTGGTCGACCGCATACGGGGGTCGCTGTGGCCGATCCCGTTCATCGGCATCCTGGTCGCCGTCGGCCTGGGCATCCTGCTGCCGGCCGTCGACGGCGGGCTCGCCTTCGGTGACCACCCGCTGACCTTCGCCTTCGGGGGCGGACCCGCCGCCGCGCGTGACCTGCTCAACGCCATCGCCGGCTCGCTGATCTCGGTGACCGGGCTGGTGTTCTCCCTCACCGTGCTCGCGCTGCAGCTGAGCAGCAGCCAGTACTCGCCACGGTTGCTGCAGACGTTCGTCACCGACCGGGTGGTGCAGCTGACCCTCGCCCAGCTGGTGCTCACCTTCGTCTACGCCCTCACCGTGCTCCGCACCGTGCGGACGGCGGACGCGACGACGGGCGAGTCGGCGTTCGTCCCCCGCCTGTCGATCAGCGTCGCCTACCTGCTGACCCTGGGCAGCGTCGTGGCGCTGGTGCTCTTCATCGGCCACCTGGCCTCGGTGCTGCGGGTCGAGACGATGCTCCGCGACGTCCACCAGGAGTCCACCAGCACGATCGCCCGGGAGCTCGGCGGCCGGGAGGGCCGCGACCCGGCGGAGACCGGGGTCGGTGGCTCCGGTCCCCGCGGGCGGGAGGTGCTGCTGACCGCGCGGTCCAGCGGCTTCCTGGTGGGGCTCGACGCGGCGGCCGCGGCGGCGGCCGCCGCCGAGGCACGGGTGGTCGTGGAGCTCGGGGTGCGGATGGGCGACTCGGTCGTCGAGGGCACGCCGGTGGCCCGGGCCCGGCTCGAGCCCGGCTCGGATCCCGACATCGAGGCGCTGACCGGTCGGCTGGACGGGGCACTCCGGCTGCACTTCGAGCGCTCGGCCAGCCGGGACGTCGCCTACGGCCTGCGCAAGGTCGTCGACATCGCGTTGCGCGCGCTCTCCCCGGGGATCAACGACCCGACGACGGCGGTGCACGCCCTCTCGCACGCCTCGGCCCTGCTGGGGCAGCTCGCGGTCACCCCGGCCGACGAGCGGGTGTGCCGGGACGAGGAGGGGAACGTGCGGGTGGTCCTGCCGCCGTGGGACCTGCCGGCCCTGCTGCAGCTGGCGGTGGAGGAGCCGTTGCACTTCGCCGAGGGGCAGCCGGCCGTGCTGCGCCGGCTGGCCGGGCTGCTGCGCGAGTTCGCCTGGCGGGCCCGCGGCCGCGGGGTCGACGACCTGGTGCTCGAGTACGCCGACGCCGTCGCCGACAGCGCCCGGCGGTCGACCCAGGTGCCGGAGGCGGAGACCAGCGCCTGGCGCGAGCAGGCGGCGCAGGCGCTCGCCGGGGAGTGGCCCGCCGGTCGACGCTGACCGGCGGGCGCGCCCCGGCCGGGGCGGCTCAGCCGTCCGACGGATCCTCGTCCGGGTTCGGGAAGTCGAAGGTCGGGAGGGGGTCCTGGTCCTCCGCGGACACCATCGCCTCGATGGTGACCTCACCGGCCCGCTCGAAGGTGAACGTCACCGGGATCGACTCGGACGAACGCAGTGAGGTCTGCAGGTCGACCAGGGTGATCGCCGGCATGCCCTCCGCCCCCACGTACACGTTGTCGTTGGCGTCGACCTGCAGCGAGATGTCGTCGCCCCCGGCGGTGCCGTCGGGTCCGGCGATCCGGGCGTCGGCGAAGTCGGGGCCGCTCACGTCGATGAGCGTGTCCGCCTCGGTGCCGTCGTTCGCGATGCCCAGGAAGAGGGTGGCGTCCTCGCCCTCCTCATAGACGCCGTCCAGCGGGTACTCCAGCTGCACCTGCAGCAGCTTGATGGTCTCGCTGACCTCCTCGTCGGGTCCGACGGCGCCACCCGTCACCTCGAGGGCCGCCGTCTCCCGCGGTGCGTCGTCGTCCTCCCCGCACCCGGCGGCACCCAGCAGGGCGACGGCGCTGGCAGCGGCAGCGAGCGCGCGGCGCCGGGACGTGTGGTTGGTCGTCTGCACGGTCTGGTCCACTCCTCCGATCGGGGACGGCCGCCCCTCCGGTCCGGCCGTCCGCGGAACTGCTCCCAGCGTGCGCGGTACCCGTGGAGGGCGCCCGGTGAGCACCGACGTCGTGAGCGAACCGTCACCGTCGCCGAGCGGACGGCGGGCACCGTGCGAGAGTCGGCGGGTGAGCGACTCCGGCCACCCGCTGTCCTTCGGCGCCTTCCTGACCCCGGCCAACGCCGACGCCGAGCGCACCGTCGCCCTGGCGGTGCTGGCCGAGCAGGTGGGGCTGGACCTGGTCACCTTCTCCGACCATCCCTACCAGCCGGGCTTCCTCGACACCTGGACGCTGCTGAGCTTCGTGGCTGCGCGCACCGGCGCGGTGCGCCTGGCGGCGAACGTCACCAACCTCCCGCTGCGGCCGCCGGCCGTGCTGGCCCGCAGCGTGGCCAGCCTCGACCTGCTCAGCGGCGGCCGGGTGGAGCTCGGGTTGGGCGCCGGCGCCTTCTGGGACGCCATCGCGGCGATGGGCGGCCGCCGGCTGTCCGGTGGGCAGGCGGTGCAGGCGCTGGAGGAGGCGATCGAGGTCGTCCGGCAGACCTGGGACGCCGACGCGCCCGGCGGCGTCCGGGTGGAGGGGGAGTTCCACCGGGTGGTCGGTGCCAAGCGCGGCCCGGCGCCCGCGCACGAGGTCGGCATCTGGCTGGGCGCCTACAAGCCGCGGATGCTGGCGCTCACCGGCCGGCGGGCCGATGGCTGGCTGCCCTCGCTGAGCTTCCTGCAGCCCGGCGACCTCGCGCGGGGCAACGAGGTCATCGACGCGGCCGCCGTCGAGGCCGGCCGGTCGCCGGCGGACGTGCGCCGGCTGCTCAACATCACCGGCACCTTCACCGCGACCGGTCGCGGCCCGCTGCAGGGGCCGGTGGAGCAGTGGGCCGAGGAGCTGGCCGAGCTGGCCCTGGCGGACCGGATCGGCACGTTCATCCTGGGCAGCGACGACCCGGACGACCTGCGCCGGTTCGCCGCGGAGGTGGCCCCCGCGGTGCGGGAGCTGGTCGCGGCCGGGGGCAGCGCCACCGTCGAACCGCCCGCGGGGCCCGCGGTGGTGGGGGAGTCGTCGTCCGCCACCACGTCGTTCCCCGTCGCCCCCACGCCCGACGACGGCACCCGGCGCAGCGACCGGCGGGTCTGGGACGAGGCGACGCGCCCGACCGGACCGGCGCCGGATCCCGGGCGCAGCTACACCCCGCACGAGCTGGCCCAGGGACAGCAGCTGGTGGCCATCCACGACGGGTTGCGCGCCGAGCTGGCCCAGGTCCAGTCACTGGTCGACCAGGTGGCCGCCGGCACGATGGACGTGGGGACGGCGCGGTCGCACATCAGCGTGATGACGATGCGGCAGAACAAGTGGACGCTGGGCACCTACTGCGAGGCCTACTGCCGGATCGTGACGACGCACCACACCATCGAGGACCGGTCGATGTTCCCGCACCTGCGCGCCGGTGACGCCCGGCTGGGCCCGGTGATCGACCGGCTGGAGCAGGAGCACCACGCCATCCACGACGTGCTGGAGGGCGTCGACCGGGCGCTGGTCGAGTTCGTCGCCGCCGACGACGGGATGGCCGGCCTGCGCGCCGCGATCGACCTGCTCAGCGACACGCTGCTGTCGCACCTGGCCTACGAGGAGCGGGAGCTGGTGGAGCCGCTCGCCCGGCTCGGCATGCACTGACCCGGCGGCTCTCCACGCTCTTCGTCCGCTCTCCACGTGCTGCAGCGCGGGGAGGGCAGAGGAAGAGCGTGGGAACCGGTCACCGCGGCGCTCGGCGGTGTGACCGCTGGGACGCGAGGGGCGTCACTCCACAAATCGGTCCGGGCGGATTGTCACGACTCCACAACGCACCTACGGTGGCTGAGTCCGATCGGCCGTTCCGCTCCTGCGCGGGGGTCCGAGTGGATGCCACCGACGCATGGTCCGGGACCTCCCCGGGTGGCCTGCCCGGCGGCCCGCCGCAGCCCGCGCACCCCTCCCGGGGTGCCGCCGACAGCCGTCTCGGAGCCCTCCTGCTCATGCGCCCCCGTACTCCTGCTGCCCGCCGCACCCCGCCCACCGGCATGCGCCGCCCCTCGCTCTACCTGGCGGTCGCCGCCGCCGGCGCCGTCGGGATGAACGTGCTCGCCGGCGCGGAGCCCGCCGCCCAGGCGGAGGCGGCCCCGACCGGGACGGTGAGCGTCGCCCAGGCCCTGGGCCTGACCGGCTCGGCCCGCCCCGTCGACCCGGAGCGCGACCTGGCGCCCCTGCAGGAGCTGGCGGCCACCCGCAGCAGCCGCGAGGACGCCCAGGTGGCCGCGCAGCAGGCCCAGGCCGCCGCCGACCAGGCCGAGGTCGACCGCCTGGCCGCCGAGGCCGAGGCGACGGCCGCGGCCGAGCGGGCCGCCGCCGAGGAGGCAGCGGCGAAGGCTGCTGCCGAGGCCGAGGCACGGGCTGCCGCGCAGGCGGCGGCCGCCTCAGCGGTACCCGCCGAGCGGGCGGCTCCGCAGCGGAGCGGCACCACCGCTGCCGCGACGACCGCCGCCGCGGCCGCCGCCGGCGCGGTCGGCCGGATCAGCAACAGCGCGGGCGGGGTGAAGCCGGTGGTCCAGGCCGCCGCGAACGCCGTCGTCTCCGCCGTGCCCGGTGCCGGTCGCATCACCCTCGGCGGCACCCGGGCCAGCGCGGCCGACCCGGGCGGCCACCCGTCCGGCCTCGCCCTGGACTACATGGTCATGAACGACGCCGCCCTCGGTGACGCCATCGTGGAGTACCACCGCGCGCACTGGGCCGAGCTGGGCGTGGACTACCTCATCTGGGAGCAGCGGATGCTCTCCTCGCCCTCCGGCTCCTGGAAGAGCATGGAGAACCGGGGGAGCGCCACGGCGAACCACTACGACCACGTGCACGTGAACTACCGGGGCTGACCCCACCGGGGCACGGACGTCCGCCCCCGCGCGCCCGGACCAACGTCCCTGCCCCCGGCCCGCCGGGGTGGGGAGGCTGGGGGCATGGCCGCCACCGAGCAACTGGCCCGCACTCCCACGCCGGCTCCGCACCACGGCCTGCCCGTTCCCGACGTCGTCGTCCTGCTGGGCACCGACCGCGAACGGGGCCTGAGCGAGCACGAGGCGGCCGACCGGCTGACGCGCCTGGGCCCCAACGTGCTGCCCCGGCTCGGCCAGCGCGGGCCCTGGCTGCGCCTGCTGCTGCAGTTCCACCACCCGCTGATCCACGTGCTGCTGGTGGCCGCCGGCGCCACCCAGCAGTGGCAGAGGGCTCCGGCCGACGGGCACGTGCGGGTGGGCCCGAACGAGCCGCTGCATGAGCCGTCCTGAGCAGCCGGCCGGGGCGGGCGCGGTCAGGGGCGGGGGTTGGTCCGCGTCCAGCCGCGCTCGTCCCGGCGGGCGCCCAGCCCCGCCCGGCAGCGGCGGCACACCTCGGCGACGGCATCGGCGTGCCGGCCGGACTCCGGCTGCACGTCGGCCCAGGTCACGTGCGGGAAGCGGCGCAGCCGCGACCGGCTGAGCGAGAGGCCGCAGACCGTCTCGTTGCGCCCCTGCTGCCAGGCGTGCACCTCCCCGGCCGGCCGCCGGATCCCGTCGGGGTCGGTCCACTCGTCGGCGGCGGCGACCGCCGCGCTCGCTGTCCGCATGGCGCAGGCCCTACCCAGGTCACGGTCCGGGTGCACGGTCCGGGTGCGCGGTCCGGGTGCGCGGTCCGGGTGCGCGGTCCGGGTGCGCGGTCCGGGTGCGCGGCCCGCCGCGTTGACCGCGCACGACCCCGCCGTGATCCTCGGGCGACTGGAGGACCAGGGACGGGGGATGCATGGGCGCGACAGGTGATCGCCGGGCAGCCGCGGCGGGTGGGCTGCTGGTCCTGTCCGCCGCGGTGCTGGCCGGCTGCACCGGCGACGGGCCGGCGGAGACGATCCGCTCCTACGACGTGGCCGTCGAGGCCGCCGCCGACGGCTCGCTGCGGGTCGCCGAGACGATCGACTACGACTTCGGGGACGAGGAACGGCACGGGATCGAACGGCTGATCCCGGAGCGGCTGCCCCACGAGCAGACCCGCGACCGGCTGCACCCGGTCAGCGACGTCACCGTGGAGAGCCCCACGGGGGCGCCGGTGGACACCGAGCTGACCAGCGAGGACGGCGTGCTCACCATCCGGGTCGGGGACGAGGACACCGAGGTCAGCGGTCGGCACACCTACGTGATCGGCTACCGGGTCGAGGGCGTCGCCGACCCCGGCCCCGACAGGCTGCGCTGGGGCGCGGTCGGGACGGCGTGGGAGGTGCCCATCGACGACGTCGAGGTCCGGGTCACCGGGCCGTCCGGCATCCCACCGGTCGACGGCGCGTGCGTGGTGGGTGAGGCCGACTCGACCACCCCGTGCGCGGCGGCGATCGAGCCCGGCGGCGACCTGCACGCGCAGGCCTCCGGGCTCGAGCCGGGGGAGGGGGTGACGGTCGCCGGTCGCTGGCCGGCGGGCACCTTCGCCGCGGCGGAGCCGATCTACGACGACACGTTCAGCCCGGCGCAGGCGTTCCGGGTCACCCCGGCCACCGCGGGTGCCGGCCTCGCCGCGCTGCTCGCCCTCGCCGCGCCGGTGGTGCTGCTGGCCCGCCGTGGCCGGCCGCGGCGGCCGGCCGGCCCGGTACCGCCGCAGCTGACCCCACCCCGGGGCGGGCGACCCGCGCAGCTGGGCACCGTGCTCGACGGCCACGCCCAGCGGCACGAGGTGACCGCCACCCTGCTCGACCTGGCGATCCGCGGGCACCTGCGGATCGAGGAGACCGCCGGCCCCACCACCGAGCAGGAGGACGCACCCGCCGACTGGCGGCTCGTCCGCACGGCGACCGATCCGCGGGACCCCCGTCCTCACGACCTGCGCGGCTACGAGGTGCTCCTGCTGGACGGGGTCTTCGCCGAGGGCGACGTCGTCACCCTGTCGGAGCTGCAGCCCCGGTTCGGCGGGCTCGATGCCCGGGTCCGCTCGGCGATCTACGCGGACGTCGTCGAGCTGGGCTGGTTCACCGCCGACCCGGCCGCGGTCCGGCGCCGCTGGTACGGGCGGGGCGCCGCGCTGCTGGCCGCCGGTGTGGTGCTGACCGTGGTGCTCGCGGCCACCAGCACCTGGGCGCTCGCCGGTCTGGGCGTCGTCGTCGCCGGGCTGGTGGTGCTGGGGCTGGCCGGGCGGATGCCGCAGCGCACGGTGGAGGGTGCGGCGGTGCACCAGCAGGTGGTGGCCTTCCGCGACGCCCTCGCCGCGTCGGACGAGCTGGCACGGGTGGCGGCCGGCCGGGTCGGCGACCTGGCCGGGGACCCGCGGGCCCGCTACCTGCCGCACGCGGTCGCGCTGGGCGTCGCGGAGCAGTTCGCCCGGACGCTCGAGGCGACCGGTCTCGCGCCGGCGCCGGACTGGTACGTCCCGGCGCACGGCGCCGGGTACGCCGGGATGTGGCCCGCCCTGGTCGCCTTCTCCGCCCCGGACAACCCGGCGCTCTCCCCGCCGGTGAGCAGCGGCGGCGGCGCGACGTCGGTGGGCGGCGCGGCCGGCGGAGGTGGCGGCGGCAGCTGGTGACGGCTGGCACATGTCAAGCAGCCTTGACAGATCGGTCGCCTGTCAAGCACCCTTGTCGTGTCAAGGACGTTTGTCCTGTCCCGGCCGGTCGACCAGAGAGGGAGCCATGCGCAACGACGTCCGGGAGCTGCGGCTCGCCGCCGGCCTGTCCCAGCGGGAGCTGGCCGAGGCCCTCGACGTCTCCCGGCAGACGGTCAACTCGATCGAGACCGGCCGCTACGACCCCTCGCTGCCCCTGGCCATCGCCATCGCCCGGCACTTCCACCGCACCGTCGAGGAGACGTTCCATGTCGACTGACACCGACCGCCAGCCGGTCCAGCACCCCGCCCTCGTCCTCCTGGTCGGCGCCGCGACGCTCACCGTGGTCATCGGCGTCGGCCTGCTGCTGCGCGAGCACGGCCCGGGGAACATGGGCAACGGCTTCCTGCAGGGCGGGGCGGTCGGCCTGCTCCTGGCCGGGGTGATGATCTGGCGGGTCAGCCGCCGCCGGGGTCGGGCGACCACCTTCGAGCGGGCCTGGACCCAGACCGGGGACGAGCGGGACGACGTCGTGCTCACCCGGGCCCTGGCCGTGGTCGGGCTGCTCGCCTTCCCGCTGACCGGGATCGCCACCGTCGCCATCGCCCTCGGTGCGCTGACCGAGATGGTGTTGTTCGGGCTGCTGGTCGCCGAGGTCGCGGTCGGCGCCGTCGCCTTCGGGGTGATCTCCCGCCGCAGCTGAGGCCGGGAGCCGCGATCGCTCGTACGCTCGAGGGGTGAGCATCGCCCCGGCAGTCCCGGTCACCCTCGACGACGGTTTCGCCCGCGAGCTGCCCGAGCTGGCGCTCCCGTGGCAGGCCGAGCAGGCGCCCGCGCCGGCGCTGCTCGTGCTCAACGAGGGGCTGGCCGACTCGCTCGGCCTGGACCGCGGGTGGCTGCGCAGCCCGGCGGGCGTCCGCTTCCTGGTCGGCAACGCCGTCCCCGAGGGCGCGTCCCCGGTGGCGCAGGCCTACTCGGGGCACCAGTTCGGCAACTACTCGCCGCGGCTGGGCGACGGGCGGGCACTGCTGCTCGGCGAGCTCGTCGACGACCAGGGCCGGCGGCGCGACCTGCACCTCAAGGGCTCCGGCCGCACGCCGTTCGCCCGTGGCGGCGACGGGCTGGCCGCCGTCGGGCCGATGCTGCGGGAGTACGTGATCAGCGAGGCGATGCACGCCCTCGGCATCCCGACCACCCGCTCCCTCGCCGTCGCCGCCACCGGGCGTGACGTGCGCCGGGAAACCCTGCTGCCCGGCGCGGTGCTCGCCCGGGTGGCCAGCAGCCACCTGCGGGTGGGCACCTTCCAGTACGCCCGGGCCACCGGCGACGTCGACCTGCTGCGCCGCCTCGCCGACGTCGCGATCGCCCGGCACCACCCGGCCGCGGCCGACGCCGAGCAGCCGTACCTGGCGCTGTTCGAGGCGGTCGTCGCCGCCCAGGCGTCGCTGGTGGCGCAGTGGATGCTGGTCGGCTTCGTGCACGGGGTGATGAACACCGACAACGTGACGATCTCCGGCGAGACGATCGACTACGGGCCCTGCGCCTTCCTCGACGGCTACGACCAGGCCACCGTGTACAGCTCGATCGACACCGGCGGGCGCTACGCCTACGGCAACCAGCCGCTGGCCGCGGAGTGGGACCTGGCCCGGCTCGCCGAGGCGCTGCTGCCGCTGCTGCACGACGAGCAGGAGCAGGCGGTCCCGATCGCCGTCGAGGCGCTCGGCCGGTTCCGCGGCGAGTACAACGCCGTCTGGGGCGCCGGCATGCGCGCCAAGCTCGGCCTGGCCGGGGAGGTCGACGGTGCGGGCGTCGACGACGCGGCGGCCGGCGCCGTCGTCGAGGAGCTGCTGCCGCTGCTGCAGGAGAGCCGGGCCGACTGGACGTCGTTCTTCCGCGCGCTCGGCACCGCCGCCCGCGGCGACGCCGAGCCGGCCCGGCGGCTGGTGCTCGACCTGACCGCGTTCGACGGCTGGCTCGACCGCTGGCGGGCGCTGGCCCCGGACGCCGGGCTGATGGACCGCACCAACCCGGTGTACGTCCCGCGCAACCACCTGGTCGAGGAGGCGCTGGACGCCGCCACCGCCGGTGACCTCGCGCCGTTCCAGGAGCTGGTCGCGGTGGTGGCGCGGCCCTTCGACGAGCGGCCCGGGCTGGAGCGGTACGCCGCGCCGGCACCGGACACGTTCGGGCCCTACCGCACCTTCTGCGGCACCTGACCGGTCACAACTCGGCGCGCAGGATCGCCGCGGCCTCGGCCAGCGAGCGCATCTTGCCCGCCGCCGATGCCCGCGGCAGGTACTTCAGCCCGCAGTCGCTGGAGAGCATCAGCGCGTCGACGTCCACGGAGTTAAGCGCCCGGCGCACCCGGTCGGCGATCACCTGCGGGGTCTCCACCTCCGGCGTGGACAGGTCGAGCACGCCCAGCGCGATGCCCTTTCGGCGCAGCGGCCGCAGCGTCGCCGGGTCCAGGCCGGACTGGGCGGTCTCCACCGAGACGGCCGCCACCGGGACGTCGGCCAGCTCGGGCAGGAACGAGTAGCCGGCCGGCCGCTCGGCGACCATCGCGGCGTAGCCGAAGCACAGGTGCACGTGCACCGGCCCGGCGGCGCCCTCGACCGCGCGGGTGAGCGCCTCGGCGCCGTACTCGCGGGCGATCTCCGGGCGGGCCTGCAGCCACGGCTCGTCGACCTGCACGATGTCGGCGCCGGCGGCGAACAGGTCGGCGATCTCCGCGCGGACGACGTCGGCGTAGGCCAGCGCCAGGGCCCGGTCGTCGGGGTAGTGGTCGTTCTGCGCCTGCTGGGCCATGGTGAACGGCCCCGGCACGGTGATCTTCACGGCCCGGTCGGTGTGCGCGCGGAGGAACGCCACGTCGTCGACCTGCACCGGCGCCGGACGCCGCAGCTCGCCGGTGACCCGGGGCACCGGGATGTCGATGCCCGACCGGTTGCGCACGTGCCCGGGGGAGTCCAGGTCCAGCCCCTCCAGCGCGGTGGCGAAGTGGTTGGAGTAGGACTCCCGGCGGATCTCCCCGTCGGTGACGATGTCCAGCCCGGCCTCCTCCTGGGAGCGCAGCGCCGCCAGCGTGGCGTCGTCCTGGGCCTCGGCGAGGTGCTCGGCGGGGACGCGCCACAGCTCGGCGGCGCGGACCCGCGGCGGGAACTGGTGGCCGAGCCGCTCGCGGTCGATCAGCCAGTCGGGCTGCGGCAGGCTGCCGACGACCATCGTGGGCAGGGGCGGGAGCTGGCGCGGCATCCGCCCATCCTGCCGGGCCGGTCGCCGGCGCGCGTGCCCGGGGCGGGCGGTCAGCTGGTCGCGGCGCGGCCGTCGTGCCTGCGGTGCCAGGTGAAGACGCCCGCCGACATCGCGGTGACCACCGTCGCGTCGACGGCCCACCTGCCGAGGGAGCGCAGGGCCAGCTCGCCGTCGCCCGCCACGACGGCCATCGCGGCCAGGCTGAGCGACGGGATCAGCCCCAGGGCGATCATCACGCCGGCGGTCAGCACCCGGCGGTTGATCACCAGCAGCAGTGCACCACCGAATCCGCCGACCACGGCCACCGCCCAGCTCACCCACGAGGTGGTCGAGAAGTAGCTGACCAGCGCCGCGGACGACAGGTAGCTGTCGGTTCCGGCGGACAGCGCGTCAGCGCCGAAGATGACCATGGCCAGTGCGCTGAGCGCTGCGCCGGCCGCCAGGGCGGCGTAGCCCTTGGCCACGGCGAGCAGGCCGCGCCGCCAGGCCGCGCTGCGCTCGACGAGCCCGAGGGCGATCCGGCTGAACGGCTCGAAGCCGGGAGCGATGACCATCGCACCGATCACCAGGTGCAGGCTTCCGCTGGCCAGGCCGAACCCCGCGATCAGCCCAGCGGTCACCATCACCCCGATCTTGCCGGCGGTCATGGTGCTCTCCCGGCCGATCTCGAGCTCGATCTCCTCGGCCGTGCCACTGGTGATGTCCTGCATCACGTCGTCGTGCCGGCCGGCGGAGACCGTGCTGGCCGGTCGGCTCGTCGAGAGGGAGACCGACGAGTCCCGGCCGGCGCCGCACCGGTCGGCCAGCCGCACCACCTCGGCGAGCCGGCGGTTGGTCACCTCGACCGTGACCACGTCCCCGGGGGGCTGCAGTGACGCGCCGCGGAACACCTTCAGCGACAGGGGCTCCATGCTGCGCAGTTCCTGCACGACGGTCTCGACCAGGTCGGGGGGCAAGGTCATCTGCACGGTCCTGGGCATGAGGGGCGTCTGCCCGGCCGGGTACCGCGGCAATCCTCGTTGCGCTGCGCCGGGCGGGGGTCACCGCGGCTCGACGACGTCGTGCTCACCGGGCATGCCGCGGGCCACGACGACCGGGGGCCCGCCGTCCACCGGCCAGACCCGGAGGTCCCGGAAGGCCATCGGCAGCCCACGGGCGCGGAACGGGTCGGCGTCGTCCATCACCTGCAGGTGCACGTGCGGCTGGGTGGAGTTGCCCGAGTTGCCGCACTCGGCCAGCTGGTCGCCGGCGGCCACCGGCTGTCCGGCCGCCACCCGGATCGACCCCCGGCGGAGGTGGGCCAGCACGACGAAGCCACCGCCGTCAGCCAGGACGATCACGACGTGGTTGCCGGCCAGCGCCCCCGCCCCGCCCCGGGCCCGCCGGGCCTGGGTGAGCGCGTAGGACACCCGGGCCGGCGCCGATCGCCGCGCCGCGTGGTCGGGCTCGCCGTCGTGCACGGTGACCACCCGGCCGGCGGTGGGGGAGAGGACCGGCCGGCCGAAGGCGACGAACCGCTCCGGTGGCTCGGTGGCCAGCGCCGTCCGCCAGTCCCGGGTCCGCGCCGTCTGCTCGCCGGCCACGGCGACGAAGTCGATTGCGTAGGTGGTGGCGAACAGGTGGCTGCCGTGGCTGGGCACCCGCCGCGCCGGGCTGTTCACCGCCCGCCAGGTGCCGTGGAACGGCAGCCGGAGGACCACCCCGTCGGATCCGGACATCGGCTCTCCTCGGTGTTCGCGGTCAGCCGGCCGGCTGGCCGAGCGACCGGCCGATGCCGCGCGCCGTGGCCAGCAGCAGGGGCACCAGCTCGGCCGCCCGGCCGTCGTTGGGCACGATGACCGACAGCGCGGCGACGACCCGGCCCCCGGTGTCCCGCACCGGGACGGCGACCCCGGTGGCGTCAGGGTGCTGGTGCCCGGCGAGCACCGCGCGCTGGGTGTGGCGGACCTCGGCGAGCGCGGCGCGCAGCTGGGCGGACGTGCGCAGCCCGGCCGGGGTGACCGGGTGCAGCGGCCGGGCCAGCACCCGCTCCTGCACCTCGTGCGGCGCGTGCGCCAGCAGCACCAGCCCGGAGGACGACGTGGCCAGCGGCAGCCGGCCGGCGATCCGCGAGAAGTTGATCACCGCGTCGCGCGCGCTGAGCCGCTCGACGAAGATCACGTCCTCGCCGTCGAGGACCCCGAGCTGGACGTGGTGGCCGATGACGGCGTGCACGTCCTCCAGGAAGGGCATCGCCGCGTCGCGCAGCGAGACCGTGGGCGAGGCGCGGGAGCCCAGTTCCCACAGCCGCACGCCGATCCGCACCTCCCGCCCGGGCCCGCGCTCCAGGAGCCCGTGCTGCACCAGTTCGGCGACCAGCCGGGACGCCGTGGCCACGTGCAGGCCGCTGCGCCGGGCGACCTCACCGACCGTCAGGGCGGGGCCCTCGGCGGTGAACGCGTCCAGCACGCGCACCGCACGGGTCAGCACGGACTCCCCGGGCGCGGTTCGGGCCATGTCGGCAGTCTGCCACCGTTTCTCTCATTCAGTGAGAACCGGCTACGGCAGAGGGTGACCGGCGTCGCATCCTCGGTACAGCGACGACGAGGAGGTCGGGATGCTCAGCGCGGAGCAGGGCAGGACGGCGGACCGCACGGTGGTGCGGGTGCTGGAGAAGACGCCGGTCGCCGACGGCGTGGTGGTGGTGACCCTCGCGGCGCCGGACGGCCGGCGGCTGCCGGACTGGACCCCGGGGGCGCATGTCGACCTCACCTTCGGCAACGGGCTGACCCGGCAGTACTCGCTGTGCGGGGACCGGTGGGATGCGCACGCCTACCGGGTGGGCGTGCTGCTGGAGCCGGCCGGCCGGGGTGGCTCGGCCTACGTGCACGAGCAGCTCCAGCCGGGGCACCAGGTGCAGCTCGGCGGGCCGCGGAACAACTTCCCGCTGGTGCCGGCGGAGACCTACCGGTTCGTCGCCGGGGGCATCGGGATCACCCCGCTGCTGCCGATGATCGTCCAGGCCGAGCTGGTCGGCGCCGACTGGCAGCTGCTCTACGGCGGCCGGCAGCGCAGCTCGATGGCGTTCCTGGACGAGCTGGCGCAGCACGGCGACCGGGTGCTGGTCCGCCCGCAGGACGAGTTCGGCCTGCTCGACCTGGCCGGCTTCCTCGGCGAGCCGCGGCCCGGGGTGCGGGTCTACGGCTGCGGCCCGGGCCCGTTGCTCACCGCGCTGGAGGCGGCCTGCGCGGACTGGCCGGCGCCCACCCTGCACACCGAGCGGTTCGCCGGCGCCGACCAGGGCGCGCCGGTGCGCACCACGGCCTTCGAGGTGGAGCTGGCCCGCACCGGGCGCACCGTCACCGTGCCCCCGGAGCTCTCCGTGCTGGAGGCGGTGGCCGCGGTGGGCGTCGACGTCCTCTCCTCCTGCCGCCAGGGCACCTGCGGCACCTGCGAGACGGTCGTGCTCGCGGGCACCCCCGACCACCGCGACTCGCTGCTCGACGACGCCGACCGGGCCGCCGGGGACTGCATGTACCCCTGCGTCTCCCGGTCCTGCAGCGACCGCCTCGTCCTCGACCTCTGACCCCCCCCCGGGAGCCGGCCATGACCCTCACCCCGATGACCCTCACCCAGACCGCCGCCGACCTGCCGGTCAGCGACGTCGACCCGTTCGCCCACGACGTGCTCGAGGACCCGCTGCCGATGCACCAGCAGCTCCGCGAGGCAGGCCCGGTGGTGCACCTGAGCCGCTACGACGTGTTCGCCCTCGCCCGGTACGAGGAGGTGCACGCCGCCCTCGTCGACTGGCAGGAGTTCCAGTCCGCCGCCGGGGTCGGGCTGAGCAACTTCCGCACCGAGAAGCCGTGGCGGCCGCCGAGCCTGCTGCTCGAGGCCGACCCGCCGCGCCACGACGCGCCCCGGCGGGTGCTCACCTCGGTGCTGGGGCCCCGCGCGCTCCGCCGGCTGCGCGACCGGTGGGCCGCGGACGCCGAGCAGCTGGTCGACGCCGTGCTGGCCGCGGGCACCGAGTTCGACGCCGTCCCGACCCTGGCGCAGGCCTTCCCGCTGCGGGTCTTCCCCGACGCGGTCGGGCTCGGCCCGGACGGCCGGGAGAACCTGCTCCCGTACGGCGACCACGCCTTCAACGCCTTCGGCCCGAGCAACGACCTGGTGGCCAAGGGCGAGCCGCGGGTGGCCGAGCTGTCGGCCTGGGTGGCGGCGCAGTGCGCCCGGGAGGCGCTCACCGACGACGGGTTCGGGGCCGCGATCTGGGCCGCCGCCGACCGCGGTGACATCACCCCGGAGCAGGCGCCGCTGATGGTGCGGTCGCTGCTCACCGCCGGGGTCGACACGACCGTGCATGGGATCTCCGCGGTGCTGTACGGACTCGCGTCGCACCCGGGGGAGTGGGACCGGCTGGTCGCCGACCCGTCGCTGGCCCGGGTCGCCTTCGACGAGGCGGTCCGGTGGGAGTCGCCGGTGCAGACCTTCTTCCGGACGACGACCACCGACGTCCGGATCGGCGGGACCGTCGTCCCGGAGGGCCGCAAGGTGCTGATGTTCCTGGCCGCGGCCAACCGCGACCCGCGCCGCTGGCACGACCCCGACCGGTTCGACCTGACCCGGGACCCGTCCGGGCACGTCGGCTTCGGCATGGGGCTGCACCAGTGCGTGGGGCAGCACGTGGCCCGGTTGGAGGCGGAGGCGGTGCTGACCGCGCTGGCCCGCCGGGTGCGGTCGATCGAGCTCGCCGGGCCGGTCCGGCGGCACCACAACAACACGCTGCGGGCGCTGGACAGCCTGCCGCTGTCCCTCGCCCTGCGGTAGCGCGCAGGAGGGCCCGTCCCCGACGGGTCCCGGCCGGTTACCGGGCTCCGCGACCGGGTCATCTGTCGCGGTCCGGGTGGGGCGCCGGCCCGATCCGCCGCGGCGCGGCGCTCCGTAGCGTCGACGGATCGGCGGCCGCCCGGCGCCGCCCCGTCGCAGGGAGCACCGCGTGGCCACCGTCGTGAACCCGCCCAGTGCGCCGCCGCTGGTCCACCCGCTGCTGCGCCGGTCCGGCCGGTGCGCCGTGCTCGGCGTCCTCAACGTCACCCCGGACTCCTTCTCCGACGGCGGGCTGTGGTCGACCCCGGACGCCGCCGTGGCCCACGGCCTGGCGATGGCCGCCGACGGCGCCGACGTCGTGGACGTCGGCGGCGAGTCGACCCGGCCCGGCGCCGGGCGGGTGGAGATCGCCGAGGAGCTGCGCCGGGTCGTGCCGGTGGTCACCGAGCTGACCGCCGCGGGGGTGGCGGTGAGCGTGGACACCACCCGGGCCGTGGTCGCCGAGGCGGCGATCGCCGCTGGAGCCATGCTGGTCAACGACGTGAGCGGCGGGCTGGCCGACCCCGCGATGGCGCGTGTGGTCGCCGACGCCGGGGTGCCCTGGGTGCTGATGCACTGGCGCGGTCACAGCCGGGACATGTACGCGGCGGCCGACTACCGGGACGTCGTCGCCGAGGTCCGCACCGAGCTGACCGCCCGGGTCGACGCCGCCGTCGCAGCGGGCGTGGACGCCGGCCGGCTGCTGCTCGACCCGGGGCTGGGCTTCGCCAAGCGCCCGGAGCACGACGTCGCGCTGCTGCGGCACCTCGACGCGCTGGTCGACCTCGGCCTGCCGCTGCTGGTGGGCGCCTCGCGCAAGCGGTTCCTCCAGGCGGTGCTGACCGAGCAGGGTGGAGCACCCCGGACGGCGGAGCAGCGCGACCCGGCCACCCTGGCCACCACGGTGCTCGCCGCGCAGGCCGGCGCCTGGGGCGTGCGGGTGCACGAGGTGGCCGGCACCGCCGACGCCCTGCGCATCCTCTCCGCCGTCACCGCCGGCTGAGTTCGCAGTCCGCTCCGGCGTCAGCCGGGCAGGTGGCGGACGAAGCAGACCCGGTCCAGGCCCGGCCCGTCGTAGTCCGGTTGCACGGCACACCGTCGACGAGGGGCGTGCTCGGCTCGATCTGGAAGCCGAGGCGCGGCTACTCCGGGATGCTCGGCTGGACGTCGACGGACGAGGCGGCGAACCACAGCCCGGGGACGGCCGGGTGTGGCTGGGCGCCCAGGACGAACGCGATGCTTGCCTCTGGCCCAGGTGTCACGGCGGACGACTCCTCGGCTGCGCTGCGGCTTCCACGGCAGCGCCGTCGTCGGCAACGCGGACCGTCCAGCCCCCGGCTGACGCATGCCACGCGGCCGCGCCGGCTCGGAGAAGCGCCTTCTCGTCCACGACGTCGACTGTGTAGCTCACCGCTACCCGGTAGGTCGTCATCACCCGATCCTGGCATCCGCCGGAGGTCCGCTGCGGAGCGATAGCCGCCGGAAGCGAGAGCCGCCACAGGCGCTCGCGCGGTCCAGCTCCATGATCACCTCGGCTTCATCGTTGCCTCGGTCGCACGGTGACCGCACTGGGCCCGGGGTGATCATGCGGGGCGAGCGGCCGGCGGCGCGGACGTGCCGCCGGAACGGCCAGGGGCCGGGCAGCGCTGCGTGTGCAGCGCCACCCGGCCCCTGGTGCGACCGACCTGGTGGGTCAGGCCTTGTTACCGGTGCGCCAGCCGGCCTGGTACGTCTCGCGGGCCATGGCGGCGAACGGCGCCGGGCTCACGACGGCGCGCACGGCGAACTGCTCGTGCGGCTCGACCGTGGTCTTCTTGCTGCCGCCGTTCGGCTCGCCCCAGACGACCTGCACCTCGGCGCCCAGCGGGACGTCGGGGCTGACGGTGGCCAGGGACAGCGCCCGCCGCTCGTTGGCGCTGTAGCCGGTGAACAGCGACAGGCCGACCAGGTTGCCGTCGGCGTCCTGCACCCGGTCGTAGTTCGACGAACCGTAGTTGGCGTTCGGCAGGTCGAAGACCTGGTAGCCCGGGCCCTCGAGGTCGACCAGGCTGCCCAGGATCTTGGCGACGTCGTCCGGGTTCCAGGCGAGGGTCACCTTGCGGCGCTGGCTCTCCTTGTCGATGTTCTCCAGCGCCTCACGGCCGATGAAGTCGTGGTCGAACTTCACGAACGAGCCGTAGCCGAGCTCCCACGGGTTGAGGTAGTAGTCCTCGATCCGGTCGGAGACGAAGCTGCCGGCCAGGGCGTTGGTGGCCTCGTAGCCGTCACTCGGCAGCCACTGGCGGTAGTCGCTCAGGCCCTCGCTGCTGTAGACCGCGGGCAGCGGCGAGGGGATCCAGCCGGACTCCAGCGTGTTGCTGGAGTAGGCGCGCGAGCCACAGGGCTCGATGCCGAACTCCTGGCCGGCCTCGAGGATGGCGTCGCGGGTCTGCTCGTAGGTCTCGTACGGGCCCCAGATCTCCAGACCCGGTGCGCCGGCCATGCCGTGGCGCAGGGTGCGCACCTGGTTGCCGGCGATGTTCATGGTGCTCATCTTGAAGAACTTGAGCTGCTCGACGGTGCCGCCGTTGAGCTTCTCGATGATCTCCCAGGCGCGCGGGCCCTGGATCTGGAAGCGCCACACCGAGCGGCTGACCGACTTGCCGTAGGGGCGGGACGGCGAGCGGGGGTCGTTCTTCAGCTCGACGTCGTAGCCCTTGCTGCCGTGGTACATCAGCCAGTTGGCCACCGGGGCGCGACCGACGAAGACGAACTCCTCCTCGGCCAGGCGGAAGAGGATGCCGTCGCCGACGACGCCGCCCTCGGGCGAGACCGGGACGAACTGCTTGGCGCTGTCGACCGGGAAGTTCGCGGTGCTGTTGATGCCCGTCTCGGTGAGCAGCTTCAGCGCGTCCGGGCCGGAGACGTAGGTGTTGAACATGTGGTGCGACTGGTCGAACAGCACGGCGCTGTTCTGCCACGCCTTCTGCTCACGCCGCCAGTTGGTGAACTCCGACGGGACGACCGGGTAGATGTAGGTGCCCAGCTGCGAGTTGCGCAGCAGCTCGACGGTGTTGCCGCTCTGGTTCAGCAGGTCCTGCAGGTTGTTGGCGCTCATGTGGGTCCGTTTCGTCGTCGATGGATTCCCGGTGCCGTCCAGGCGGGCGGCGGGCTGGTGCGGGGTGGTGCCGACCTACTGCTCGGCGAGACGGTTGAGCATCTGCTGCCGCCACGCCTCGGTCGGCTCCAGGTCGTTGAAGGTGAAGACGTGGAACTTCTCGATCCGCTGGTCGGACGCCCCGATCGAGGGGGCCAGGCCGCGGATGATCCCGTCGGGGCTGTAGCCACCGGGGAGGAAGAAGCGCCACAGCAGGTTCTGCTGCTTCTTGAGGAACTTCGCCGACTCACCGATGCCCAGCCCGTTGGAGACGCGCAGCAGCTTCTGCCGGGTCACCGCGCCGGGGATGCCGATGTGCAGCGGCAGGTCGATGCCGCGCCGCTGCAGCTCCTTGGCCCAGCCGACGATGCGCTTGGTGTCGAAGCAGATCTGGGTGGTGATGTGGTTGGCGAAGGGGGCCTTGTCGGCGAGCGCGCCGTAGAGCACGTCGTCGGAGACCGACGGGTGGCCCTCCGGGTGGCCACCGATGCCCACCTCGGTGAACGGGTGGTCCAGCTCCTTCATCGCCAGCAGCAGCGCGTGGGCGTCCCGGAACTCGGTGGGGGTGTCGGTGGGGTCACCGCCGACCACGAAGACCTCGGTGATGCCGGCCTCGCGCACCTCCGCGATGATGTCGGCCAGCTGCGCCCGGTCGGCGATCTGCTGGGCGCTGAAGTGCGGGGCGACGGTGTAGCCGGCCTTGGTCAGCCGGACGGCCAGCTCGACCGTGGCACCGATGCCCTTGGCCGGGGAGGCGGTGACGGTCAGGCGCACGTCGGTGGGCACGTGCTGCTGGACGTCGTCCCCGGTCTTCTTGAACGGGATCACCTCGTAACCGAGGGTCTCGAAGGTGCGGCGCAGGGCAGCGCGGGTGTCGGGGTTGCGCGGAAGCGACCTGTTCACTCCGTGTCCCTTCCTCGTGTGGCGCGCGCCCGGGGCGCGGGCGGCGGGATCTGTGCGGGCCGGGCGGTGGCGTACGTCCCACGGCCACGATAGGGACCGTCCTGTGACCAGCGGCACAGTGCAATGGCGGGACCGCGGCGGCCGGGTGCGGCAGCGGCGGGTGGGTCAAATGTCGCGCGGACGGGCACGGCCGGGCTCAGCCGGCCTCTGCCTGGGCGCGGGCGGCGACCAGCGTGTTGTGCAGCAGCATCGCGATGGTCATCGGGCCGACGCCGCCGGGCACCGGTGTGATCAGCGAGGCCCGGGCCGACGCGGCCTCGGTGTCGACGTCGCCGACCAGGCCGGAGTCGGTGCGGTGGATGCCGACGTCGACCACGACGGCGCCGTCCTTGACCCAGTCGCCCTGGACCAACCCCGGCTGGCCGGCCGCGGCGACGATGACGTCGGCGCGGCGGCAGACCTCGGCGAGGTCGCGGGTGCGCGAGTGGCAGATGGTCACCGTTGCGTTGCGCTGCAGCAGCAGCTGGGCGACCGGCTTCCCGACCAGCTCGGAGCGGCCGATGACCACCGCCTCGGCGCCCTCCAGCGGGACGTCGTGCGCGTCGAGCAGCTCGATCACCCCCGACGGGGTGCACGGGCGCAGACCCGGACGGCCCTGGGCCAGCAGGCCCGCGCTGAGCGTGGTCAGCCCGTCGACGTCCTTCTCGGCGGGGATCAGCTGGACCAGCGCCCCGGAGTCGAGGCCGCGGGGGAGGGGGAGCTGCAGCAGGATCCCGGAGACCTCGGGGTCGGCGGCGAGCTCGGTGAGGACCGCGGCCACCTCCTCCTGGGTCGCCGTCGCCGGCAGCAGCCGGTGGTGGTCGGTCATCCCGGCCGCGACGCACTGCTTGCGCTTGCTGGACACGTAGACCGCCGAGGCCGGGTCGTCGCCGACCAGGACGGTGGCCAGGCCCGGCGTCCGTCCGGTGCGGGCGGTGAACTCGGCGACCTCGGCCGCCGTCCGCTCGCGCACCTGCTTGGCCAGCGCCTTGCCGTCCATCAGGGTGGCGGCCATCAGAGCACCACCGTCGCGTTGCCGTGCCGGAACACCCGGTCCTCGCAGTGCCAGGCGACGGCGCGGGCCAGCACCGAGCGCTCGACGTCGGCGCCGCGGCGCTGCAGCTCAGCGGCGAGCTGTGCGTGGGACACCCGGGTGACGTCCTGCTCGATGATCGGCCCCTCGTCGAGGTCCTGGGTGGCGTAGTGCGCCGTCGCGCCGATCAGCTTCACGCCGCGGGCCTTCGCCTGCAGGTAGGGGTTGGCGCCCATGAACGCCGGCAGGAACGAGTGGTGGATGTTGATCACCGGGCAGCCGACGTTCTCCAGGAACGTGCTGCTGAGGATCTGCATGTACCGGGCCATGATCACCAGGTCGACGTTGCCGCGCAGCATCTCCAACTGCCGGGTCTCGGCGTCGGCCTTGGTGTCCTTGGTGACCGGGATGTGGATGAACGGGATGCCGAAGGCGCGCACCTCGTCGGCCAGGTCCGAGTGGTTGCTGATCACCATGACGGGGTTCATCGCCAGCTCGCCGCGGCCGACCCGCCACAGCAGGTCCAGCAGGCAGTGGTCGTACTTGGAGACCATGATCCCCACCCGCTTGGGCTCGTCGGCCCGGGTGAGCGACCAGTCCAGCTCGAACTCCGCGGCGATCTCGGCGAACTCGGCCTCGATCGCCTCCTGCTGGGCCGACAGCCCGTCGAGGTGGAAGACGGTGCGCTGGAAGAACCGCCCGCCCTCCGGGTCGGTGGAGTACTGGCCGAGCTCGATGATGTTGGCCCCGTGCTCGGCCAGGAAGGTCGAGACCGCGGCGACGACGCCGGGGCGGTCGTCGCACTGCACCAGCAGGCGACCGACGTCCCGGGTTCCGGGCATCGGGGACGCTGCCGCACGCGGGGCGCCGAGGGTGACCATCTGGCTCATGGGGGAGGCTCCTGGCAGGGGTCGCTGGGACGGCGGTGGGTGGCCGGGATCGACCGGTCACCTCTCTCTGAGCACCTTAGGAATGAGCTGCGTCACTCCGGATCACGCGGATGACGGGATCAGCGCGTGCACTCGTCGCGGGCGCTCTGCGACAAGTGACGTAGCTGGTCGCCCGAGCGGCCGGCAGCCCCTTCCCTCACGGGCGCAGGCTCCCACGCCGGGCCCCGCCCCGCCCTCCGAGCCGACCAGGCCGCCGGTGACCGCCGGTGTCGCCGACGGCGGGTGTTGGGCTCGCAGCCACCCGGTGTTGGCCCCTGCTGGGGAGGGTGGGGATACGGGGATGTCAACCGCAGGGGGAGCGCCGTGACGGACCAGAGGAACGACACCGCACCGACCGAGCAACCACCCGAGAAGATGACCCGGCGCCAGGTCGCCGGCCATGCCGCGCTGGCGCTGGCGCTGCTCTACCTGTTCCTGGTGGGCGTCGGGGTGGTGGAGGACGGCATCGCCCAGATGGGCGAGGGGTTCAACGACGCGGTCCTCGCCGGGGTGAGCAACCCGCTGACCGGGCTCTTCGCCGGCGTGCTGGCGACCATCCTGGTGCAGTCCTCCTCGGTGTCCACGTCGGCGATCGTGGGCATGGTGGCCGCCGGGGTCATCCCGGTGGAGCTCGCCGTGCCGATGGTCATGGGCGCGAACATCGGCACGACCGTGACCAACACCCTGGTGACGATGGTGAGCATGCGGCGCCGGAACGAGTTCAAGCAGGTCGTCGCCGCGGCCACGATGCACGACCTGTTCAACTTCTTCGCGGTCCTGCTCCTGCTGCCGCTCGAGCTGCTCACCGGTTTCCTGTCCTCGTCGGCCCGCTGGCTCGCCGGGCTCGTCTCCGGTGCCGGCGTCGGCGGTGCGGAGCTGCAGAGCCCGCTCGCGCTGGCGACCGACCCGGCCAACGCGGCGGTCGGGACCGTGCTGGGCGCGCTGGTCCCGGCCGGTGCCTTCCTGGGCACCGTCATGCTGGTCGTCGGGATCGCCGCGCTGTACGTGACGATCCGGTACATCAGCAAGAACATGCGGGCGGTGGTCACCGGGCCGCTGCAGGAGAAGGCGAACCGCTCGGTGAGCAAGGCCGGCGGGCTGGTGGGCATCGGTGTCGGGACGGTCGCCGCGGTCCTGGTCGTCAGCTCCTCGATCGTCACCGTGACGCTGCTGCCCCTGGTGGCCGCCGGGGTGCTCACCGTGCGCAACGCGTATCCGATCACCATCGGGGCCAACCTGGGCACCACGGCCACGGCGCTGCTCGCCGCGCTGGCCACCGGCCAGCCGGAGGGGCTGGTCATCGCGCTGGTGCACGTGCTGTTCAACGTGTTCGCCGTCGTCCTCATCTACCCGGTGCCGAAGATCCGGTACATCCCGGTCCGGCTGGCGGAGGCGCTCGGTTCCTTCGTTGCCAGGCAGCCGTGGGCCATGCCGGTCTACGCCGGTGGGGTGTTCGTGGCGGTGCCGGTGGCCGCCGTCGCGCTGGGCTGACCGGGGCGGGTGACGGCGCGGCGTCCGCCCCAGGGTGCGCCCGTGCCGTTCACCCTGGTCCACCCGGCGGCGGTCCTGCCGCTGGTGCGCACCCACCTCGTGCCGTTGGCGCTGGTGGCCGGCTCGCTGGCGCCGGACCTGCCGTACCACGTCCCGCTGCAGTGGATCGGCGGGGACCACGACCTCACGCACACCGCGTCCTCGGTGCTGTGGCTCGACCGCTGGTCGGGCTGCTGCTGCTCGCCGCCTTCCACCTCGTGCTCGAGCGCCCGCTGGTGGCGCTGCTCCCGCCGGCGGGCGCGGGCCGGGTGTGGCCGGCAGCGCACCGGTTCCCCCGGCCCGGGCCGGGAACCGCGGTCCGGGTGCTGCCGGGCGGGCAGGACGACCTGCGGGAGCTGGGCAGCTGGTCCCCGACCGAGGTGGCGCAGTACGCGGCGCGGGAGTTCGCCGTGGAGGCCGCGACGGCCCTGGGGGTGGCGGTGGCGCTCTACGCCGTGGCCTGGCACCTACGCCGTGGCCTGGCACCTCGTCCGGCTGCACGCCGGGCGGGGCACCCCGGCGGGGTGCACCGGCCGTCCTGAGCACCGGCCGGGTGGTCGCGCTGCCCGCCGGCCCGCCAGGCGGTAACCTGGGACGAGCACCGACCGCACGGCAGCTGCCGTGTGACTGGCGACGACGTCCGGCTCTCGGGTGTCGACCCGACCGCCGGCTCCGGTTCCTCGTCGAGGGCGGGGCGTCCGGCGCCGAGGCGTCGATCTCGTGGAGATCCGCGTGGGGATCCGACGAGCCGGTTCCCGGCTCGGGGTGGCCACCGACGGCCCTCCGCCCGTGACGTGGTCGCCCGACCACGGGACGGTGCGCAGCACCATGCCGCGGGTCGCCCGCGGCATCCAGAGGAGGAGTCTGTGGGCCGATCAGGCCAGCGCTCGACGGGTCAGCGACGTGCGGCCCCGCGGAACCAGCGACGCGTCCCCGGGGACGTGGTCACGCTGCTGTCCCGCACCGTCCGTTCGGTGGAGGCCGCCGTCCAGGACGGCCGCGTCACCCCGGCGGTACGCACCAAGTTCCAGGTCGTCGCCCTGATGGTGCGCGACGAGCACGCCCGGGTGCGGGCGGACGAGAGCCTCAGCTCCGCCGCCCGGTCGGAGCAGCTCAAGCGCATCGACCAGATCGGCACGATCCTGGCCAAGACCGCGGTCCGCGACCCCGGGCTGCTCGCGCTGCTCGCCGATGACGCCGTCGTCACCACGGCCGCCCGGTCGCTCCAGCAGGAGATGCTGCGGTCGGTGGGCCTGGAGCCCGCGGCCGAGCCGGAGCCGGAGCCGGAGCCGGCTGCCGCACCGCCTGCCGCGCCGGAAAACCGGGTGGTGCCGCAGTCGGTGATCTCCCGGCAGCTGGCGAACCCGTTCCTCGCCCCCGACTTCTCCGCTGCGCCCCCGCCCGTCGCGCGGCCGCGCCGGCTGGCCGGCTGGGAGCTGATCGGCCCGCTGCTCAACTCCTTCGAGCGCGCCGGCGGCGGGGACGCCGCCTGCATGCCGATGCCCGCGCAGGCCGCCCGGCCGCTGCCCGGGGGCGCCGAGCTGATGCCGCACCAGGCGCAGCTGGTCGCCGCCGCGGCCGCCGGCCACCGAACCTTCCTGCTCGCCGACGAGCCCGGCCTGGGCAAGACCGCCCAGGCGCTGCTCGCCGCGGAGGCGGCCGACGTCTACCCGCTGCTGGTGGTCGTGCCGAACGTGGTCAAGACCAACTGGGCCCGCGAGGCCGCCCGGTGGACGCCGCGCCGCCGGGCCACCGTCATCCACGGCAACGGGGAGACCGTCGACGGCTTCGCCGACATCGTGGTCGTCAACTACGAGGTGCTCGACCGGCACGTGGGCTGGCTGGGCGACTTCGGCTTCCGCGGCATGGTGGTCGACGAGGCGCACTTCATCAAGAACAAGACCTCGCAGCGCTCCCAGCACGTGCTGGAGCTCTCCGAGCGGATCCGCACCCGCACCGTGCGCCCGCTGCTGATGGCGCTGACCGGCACGCCGCTGATCAACGACATCGAGGACTTCCGGGCGATCTGGCAGTTCCTCGGCTGGATCGACGACGCGAAGCCGCTGGGTGAGCTGATGAACGCCCTGGAGGAGGTCGGCCTGACGCCGGCCGACCCGGGCTTCTACCCCGCGGCCCGCCGGTGCGTGATCGACATGGGCATCGTGCGCCGCCGCAAGGTGGAGGTGGCCGCCGACATCCCGGCCCGCCGGATCGCCGACCTCCCCGTGGAGCTGGACGGCGCCGCCGGCCGGTCGATCCGGGCGGCCGAGCGCGACCTGGCCCGCCGGATGGTGTCCCGGTACGAGACGGCGCTGGCGAACCGGCGGTCCGGTGACCAGGTCGAGGGCATCGACCCGGAGCTGGTCCGCACCGTGGCCCGCTGGGAGCTCAAGGACGCCACGACCTCCAGCAGCGGCGACAACGTGTTCGGCATGCTGCGCCGCATCGGCCAGGCCAAGGCCGACCTGGCCGCCGACTACGCCGCACAGCTCGCGCGCAACGCCGGCAAGGTGGTCTTCTTCGCCAAGCACGTCGACGTCATGGACGCCGCCGAGCAGGTGTTCACCAAGCAGGGGGTCCGGTTCTCCTCCATCCGCGGGGACCAGACGCCCGCGGTGCGGCAGCGCAACGTCGACGCGTTCGTCAACGACCCGGGCGTCGCGGTCGCCGTCTGCTCGCTGACCGCGGCGGGGGTGGGGCTGAACCTGCAGGTGGCGTCCAACGTGGTGCTCGCGGAGCTGTCGTGGACCGATGCCGAGCAGACCCAGGCCATCGACCGCAGCCACCGCATCGGGCAGACCGAGCCGGTCACCGCCTGGCGGATCATCGCCGCGCAGACCATCGATGCCCGGATCGCCGAGCTCATCGACAGCAAGGCGGGGCTCGCCGCCCGGGCGCTCGACGGGTCCGACGAGGAGGTGCAGTCGTCGGCGGACGTGCAGCTGGAGGCGCTCGTCGCGCTGCTGACCGACGCGCTGGCGGCGCGGCCGGTCCCCGTGCCGCCGCTGCCCGCGCCCGCCGGGGACTGACCCGCCGGGCGCGGCTCACCCGCGGCGAGCCGGGCTCACCAGCGCAGCGGCTCCATCGAGCGGGACTGGGCGGTGCGGCAGGCCCGGCAGTTGCCCCAGGTCACCAGCTGGAAGGGCGTGGTGGGCCGGCCGCACTCGGGGCAGGGGACGACGTCGCCGGCCTGGGCGCGCGCCTCGTCGCGCTCGCGGGCGCGCTGGTCGTGGACGGCATCGTCGCCGCGGCAGGTGCACCCGAGGTGGGCGTCGGCGCAGCGTCTCCGGGGAGTGTCGATGGGGAGCCTCCTGGCTGGGCGGGGCGGAGCTCGATCGATCCGTCCACCGGGCACCGGGCCCGGGAACGGACGAGGCCCCGGCGTGCAACGCCGGGGCCTCGTCTCAGTGCTCAGATCGGGCGGACGTTCTCCGCCTGCGGGCCCTTCTGGCCCTGCGTGACGTCGAACTCGACGCGCTGCGCCTCGTCCAGCGACTTGTAGCCGCTACCGCTGATCGCGGAGAAGTGGCAGAACACGTCGGGGCCGCCACCGTCCTGCTCGATGAAGCCGAAGCCCTTCTCGCTGTTGAACCACTTCACGGTGCCCTGGGTCATGTCGTCCTCGTCCCGGGTGGGGTTGTCCGGCCGACAGTCGTCGCGCCGGGATCGCCGTACCGACCGGCAGGACCGAGAAGGAACGTCAGGCAGAGACGACTGCGGACGTCCGGGAACGAAGCAGAGGCACAACGGCGATCACCACGGACTGTACGGCCTCACCGGCCTCCCGTGGGGCGGAGGGCCCGAGAAGTCCTCCGAAGCGTGACCCACGGCGCCTCGCGGGCGGCCCCGCCGTGCGCGGGAACCGGGTGCACCGGGTCACCCGGCGGCGCCGCCCAGCCGGGCACGGAGCGAGGCCACGGGCAGCGCGGCCTGGACCGTGCTGCCCGTGCCCAGCCGGCGCCCGTCGCCGTCCACGGCGGTGCAGCTGCAGGTGAGCCGGTTGCCGTGCACCTCCGCGCGGGTGGCGGTGACCCGGATCCGGTCGCCCACCCGGCTGGGGGCCAGGTGCTCCACGGTCAGCGACCGGCCGATGCCGTCCTCGTCCGGATCGAGGTACCGCAGCAGCAGCTTGCGGGCGGCCTCCTCGAAGTGCTTGGCCATCGTGTAGGTGGCGTAGACCGGGTGCACCGCCCCGAGCTCGTCGAACCGGACGGTCATCTCCGGCGTCACCACCACCTCGATCGAGGCCGTGGCGCCGGCCGGGACCGGCCTCACGCGTCGAAGTCCACGGTCACGGCGTCGGACACCGGCAGCGCCTGGCAGGTGAGCACGAAGCCCGCCGCCACCTCGGCCGGCTCCAGCGCGTGGTTGCGCCGCATCCGCACCTCCCCGCCGGTCACCCGGGCCCGGCAGGTGCCGCACACCCCGCCCCGGCAGGCGAACGGCAGGTCACCGCGGACCCGCTGGGCCGAGTCGAGCACGGGGGAGTCCCGGGGCAGCGCCAGGGTCGTCGACCGGCCGTCGAGCACCACGGTCACCGTGCTGCTCGGGCCGGCGACCACGCCCGGGTCGCCGCGCACCGGCTCGGGCGGGACGTCGTCGACGAAGAACAGCTCCTGGTGCACCCGCGCAGCCGGCACCGCCAGCTCGACCAGCAGCGCCCGCGCGTCGGTGACCATCCCGTGCGGCCCGCACAGCCACCAGTGGTCCACCTGCCGGGCGTCGACGAAGGCGTCCACCAGCGCGCGCAGCCGGTCGCCGTCCAGCCGGCCGCTGGTCAGCTCGGCGTCCCGGGCCTCCCGGGACAGCACGTGCACCAGCTGCAGCCGGGTGCCGTACCGGTCCTTCAGGTCGGCGAGCTCGTCGGCGAACATCACCGTGTCGGTGCGGCGGTTGCCGTAGAGCACCGTCACGGTGGACACGCCGTCCCGGAGCACCGTGCCGGCCAGGCTGATCGCCGGTGTCACGCCGGAGCCGGCGACGACGAAGACGTGGTCGCCGGGGACGTCCAGGTCGGCGGTGAAGGTGCCCGAGGGTGGGAGCACCTCGATCCGGTCACCGGGCCGCACGTCGTGCACCAGCCAGGAGGAGAAGAAGCCGCCGGGCACCTCGCGGACGCCGACCCGGGGCGGCGACCCGACCGGTGCGCAGATGGAGTAGGAGCGGCGCTCGTCCCGGTCGCCGTCGACCCGGCGCAGGGTGAGCGCCTGACCCGGCTGGAACCGGTACTCCGCGGCGAGCTCGTCGGGGACGTCGAAGGTCACCGCCACCGCGTCGTCGGTCAGCGGTTCGACGGAGGCGACGGTCAGCGGGTGGAACCGCGGCCGTCGCCGGGTGGGGGTGTGCACTCAGACCTCCTTGACCTTCTCGAACGGCTCGCCGCACGACCGGCACCGGAACAGCGCCGTGCACGCGGTCGGCCCGAACTCGCTGGTCTGCTCGGCGTCGGGCGAACCGCACCGCGGGCAGGTGGCCGCGTGCCGCACCGGGCCGAGCCGCAGCGGCACCGGGCCCGCGGCCCGCACCGGGGCCGGGCCCGGTGGGGCGATGCCGGCCGCGGCCAGCTTCCGGCGGCCGGCGTCGCTGATCCAGTCGGTGGTCCACGCGGGGGCGAGCACGGTGCGGACGTCGACCCGGTCGAAGCCGGCGCGGTGCAGGGCGTGCACCAGGTCCGCGCGGATGACCCCCAGCGCCGGGCACCCGGTGTAGGTCGGGGTGATCTCGACGACCACGACGCCCTGCTCGGTCCGGACGTCGCGGAGCACCCCGAGGTCGGCGAGGGTGAGCACCGGCAGCTCGGGGTCGGTCACCGTCTCCGCCACCGCCCGCGCACCTGGGGCGGAGACGGCTGTCTCCGCCCTCACCAGCTCGCCGCCGGGTGCCGGCGGGCGAGGCCCTGCAGGGTGGCGAGCAGCTCGGTCAGCTCGGGGCCGTGCACACCGGTCCGGCCGCGCGGGGCGGCGTCGGCCGGCCGGTCCGGCACCCGCAGCGTGGCCTGCTCCAGCACGGTGGTGAGCACCGCGCGCACCTCGTCGCGGACCGCGGCCGGGTCGACGCCCACGCCGGCGTCGGCCAGGCGCCGCTCGACGTCGGTGGCGGTGAACACGTCGGCCAGCAGCGGCCACACCGCGTCGGCGCCGGCCTGCGCGCGCCGGTGCGACTCGGCCGTCCCGTCGCCCAGCCGCAGCACCCACCGGGCGGCGTGGTCGCGGTGGTAGGCGAGCTCGTGCACCCCCTTGCCGGCGATCGCGGCCAGCACCGGGTCCCGCGACCCGCGCAGCCGGTCGAGGACCGCCAGCCGGACGGCCGAGGCGGCCAGCAACCGGACCGTCGTCTGCGCGAAGTCGCCGTTCCCCGCCGCCACCAGCCCGGTGCAGCGGAACTCGTCGGGGTCGCGGAAGTAGGCCAGCGCGTCCTCGTCCGGGACGGTGCCCGAGGCCAGCGACCGGGAGCGGCCCAGCACGCCGGGCGACCCGGCCCGGGCGAGCAGCAGCCGGGCCTGGCCGAGCAGGTCCAGGGCGGTGTTGCCGATCGCAACCTCCTCCTCCAGCTCGGGAGCTGCGGTGATCCACTCGGTGAGCCGCTGCGCGAGCACCAGCGCGTCGTCGCCGAGCATCAGGCAGTACTCGCCGAGGTCGGCGGGGTCGACGCCGTCGGGCGGCCGGGTGTCGACCCCGGCCAGCGGCTCGTCGAACCCGGTGCCGAACGCCCACTGCCCCTCGCCCCCGTGGGCGGAGTCCAGCGCGTCGTAGACCGTCTCCTGGTGCATGCGGCTCCCTTAGATGTGCGGGACGTCGTCGGGGAGCGCGTAGAAGGTCGGGTGCCGGTAGACCTTGTCGCCGCTGGGGGCGAACATCGGGTCCTTCTCGTCGGGGCTGGAGGCGGTGATGTCGGCCGCCGGCACCACCCAGATGCTCACGCCCTCGTTGCGCCGGGTGTAGAGGTCGCGGGCGGCGTGCACGGCCATCTCGTCGTCGGGGGCGTGCAGCGAGCCGACGTGCACGTGGTTCAGCCCGCGCTTGCCGCGGACGAAAACCTCGTACAGCGGCCAGTCCCGGCGGGTCGCGGCCGGCCGCGGCTCGACGGGGACGTCGCCGGAGGTGGGGACGGCGCCGTGGCCGCCCTCCGCGGTCACGTCGCTCATGCCGCGCCCCCGGCGTGCGTCGCGGCGTGCGTCGAGGCGTGCTTCGAGGCGTACGCGGTGGCCGCCTCGGTGACCCAGGCGTTGTCGTCGCGGGCGGCCCGGCGGCGGGCGATCCGCTCGGCGTTGCACGGGCCGTCGCCGGCGAGCACCTGCCGGAAGTGGTCCCAGTCGATCGCGCCGAACCGCCAGTGCCCGGACCCGTCGTCCCAGCGGAGGTCGGGGTCGGGCAGCGTCACCCCGAGGACCTCGGCCTGGGGCACGCTCATGTCGACGAACCGCTGGCGCAGCTCGTCGTTGCCGTGCCGCTTGATGCCCCAGGCCATCGACCGCGCCGAGTTGGGGCTCTCGTCGTCCGGCGGGCCGAACATCATCAGCGAGGGCCACCACCAGCGGTCGACGGCGTCCTGCACCATGGCCCGCTGCTCGTCGGTGCCGCGCATCATCGTCAGCAGCAGCTCGTAGCCCTGCCGCTGGTGGAACGACTCCTCCTTGCAGACCCGGATCATCGCCCGCGCATAGGGCCCGTAGGAGGAGCGGCACAGCGGCACCTGGTTGCAGATCGCCGCGCCGTCGACGAGCCAGCCGACGACCCCGACGTCGGCATAGCTGAGCGTCGGGTAGTTGAAGATCGAGCTGTACTTCTGCCGGCCCTCGATCAGCTTGTCGGTGAGGTCGGCCCGGTCGGCGCCGAGGGTCTCGGCGGCCGAGTACAGGTAGAGGCCGTGGCCGGTCTCGTCCTGCACCTTGGCGAGCAGCACCGCCTTGCGCCGCAGGCTGGGTGCCGCCAGCAGCCAGTCGCCCTCGGGCTGCATCCCGATGATCTCCGAGTGCGCGTGCTGCGCGATCTGCCGGACGAGCGTCTTCCGGTAGCCCTCCGGCATCCAGTCGCGCGGTTCGATCCGGCGGTCGGCGGCGATCGTCGCGTCGAAGTGCTCCTGCAGCGGGGTGTCGGGCACCGGGGTCGCAGCGGGCATGTCGCGCCTCCATTTACTGACCGGGCCGTCGGTAATAGTCTGCTCCCGACGTGACCGGGGACACAAGCAGCAGACGGAGGCCGGTGATGACGACGGTGCCCGCACCGGCGCGCCGCGGTCGCCCCGGGCACTCGCTGGACTCGCTGCTGGCGGTGGCGGTCGCCGTCTTCATCGAGCGGGGCTACGACGCGACGACCATGGACGAGCTGGCCGGCCGGCTGGGCGTCACCAAGTCCGCGATCTACCACCACGTGCCGAGCAAGGTCGAACTGCTGCGGCTGGCCCTGGACCGGGCGCTGGACGGGCTGTTCACGGTCACCCGCGAGCCCGGCGCGACCCGCGGGGCCGCGATCGACCGGCTCGAGCACGTCGTCCGCGGCTCGGTGCGGGTGCTCACCGAGCAGCTGCCGTTCGTCACCCTGCTGCTGCGGGTGCGGGGCAACACCGACGTCGAGCGCGCGGCGCTGGACCGGCGCCGCGCGTTCGACCGGGTGGTCACCGGGCTGGTGCGCACGGCGGTGGCGGAGGGGGACGTCCGGCCGGACGTCGACCCCGCGGTCACCGGCCGGCTGCTGTTCGGCACCGTCAACTCGCTCACCGAGTGGTACCGCCCCGGCGGGGAGCTGACCGCCGATGCCCTGGCCGACGCGGTGGTCACGATCGCCTTCGAGGGACTGCGCACCCGCTGAACGGCGGGCTCAGAGGTCGCCGAGCGCCCGGACCGGCGACTCCACGCAGTCGGCCACGAACCGCAGGAAGCCGCCGGCCGTGGCGCCGTCACAGGCCCGGTGGTCGAAGGCGAGGCCGAGCTGGGCGACCGACCGGACGGCGAGCTGCCCGTCGACCACCCACGGCCGGGGGATGATCCGGCCGATGCCCAGGATCGCGACCTCCGGGTGGTTGATGATCGCGGCCGCGCCGTCGAGCCCGAAGACGCCGTGGTTGTTCACGGTGACGGTGCCGCCGGTCAGCTCCGCCGGCGCGAGGCGGCCCTCCCGGGCCCGGGCGGTGCGCTCGGCCAGCGCCGCGGACAGCTCCCGGGTGGTGAGCCGGTGCGCGTCCCGGACCACCGGCACGACCAGCCCGCGGTCGGTCTGCGCGGCGAACCCGAGGTGGACGGCGTCGGGGAGCACCAGCTCCTGGCCCCCGGCGTCGGTCTCCTCGATCCGGGCGTTGAGCTCCGGGAACCGGCGCAGGCCCAGCACGGTGAACCGGGCCAGCAACGCCAGCAGCCCCACCGGCCGGTCCGGCGCCGCCGCGGTCAGGCTCGCCCGGGCGGCCAGCAGGTCGGTGGCGTCGACGTCCACCCACACCGTCGCCTCGGGGATCTCCCGGCGGGAGCGGCTCAGCTTGTCCGCGGTGGCCTTCAACACGCCGGTCAGCGGCACCCGCCGCACCCCGGACGCGGTCTGCGGCGCCGGAGCCGGCGGCGCCGGTGGGGGCGGTGCCGGCGGCGCGGGGTGGGCGTCCAGCGCGGCCTCCACGTCGCGCCGGGTGATCGTGCCGCCGAACCCGCTGCCGGTCAGCTCGCCCAGGTCCAGCCCGCCGGTCCGGGCGAGCCGCCGGACGATGGGGGAGATGACGGCGACGGTCGTGGGGGAGGCGGGAGCTGCCGGGCGCTCCGGCGCCGGACGGCGACCGCGCCGCCGGCCGCCGCGCCGGGGCGGGGTGGACGACGTGCCGTAGCCGATGAGGACGCTGCCCGAGCCCTCCTCGGCGTCCGGCGCGGGGGTGGTCACCCCGGGTTCGCTGAACCCGGTCGGCTGCACCTCCAGCAGCGGGGCCCCGACGGCGAGGGTCGCCCCGGGGTCGCCGTGCCGCCGGGTGACCACGCCGGCCAAGGGCACCGGCACCTCCACCGCGGCCTTCGCCGTCTCGACCTCCACCACCGGCTGGTCGACGGCGACCGTGTCGCCCTCCTCGACCAGCCAGGTCACGATCGCCGCCTCGGTGAGCCCCTCGCCCAGGTCGGGCAGCAGGAAGACCGGCATGTCAGTGCCCCGCTCTCGGCGGGACGACCTCGTCGTCCCACTGCAGCCGGGCGATCGCGTCGAGGATGCGGTCGACGTTCGGCAGGTGGTGCTCCTCCAGCTTGGGTGGCGGGTACGGGATGTCGCGGCCGGTGACCCGGAGCACCGGCGCGGCCAGGTGGTGGAAGCACTGCTCGGTGACCCGGGCGGCGACCTCCGCGCCGTAGCCGCCGAACCCCTGCGCCTCGTGCACGACGACCGCGCGCCCGGTGCGCCGGACCGAGCCGGTGACCGTCTCGTCGTCGAAGGGCGACAGCGACCGCAGGTCGACCACCTCGACGTCCCAGCCCTCCTCGGTGGCGGCCTCGGCCGCCTCCAGGGCGGTGGCCAGCATCCCGCCGTAGGCGATCAGCGTGACGTCGGCACCGGCGCGGCGGACGGCCGCCCGGTCGACCGGCAGCGGGTCGGCGCCCAGCGCGGTCGTCTCCCGGCTCCAGTAGCGGCGCTTGGGCTCGAGGAAGAGCACCGGGTCGGGGCAGTCGATCGCGGCGCGCAGCAGGTCGTAGGCGTCACCCGGGGTGCCCGGGGTGAGCACCCGCAGGCCGGACGTGTGGGTGTAGTAGGCCTCGGACGAGTCGGAGTGGTGCTCCACGCCGCCGATCCCGCCGCCGTAGGGCACCCGGATCACCACCGGCACACCCAGCCGCCCGCGGGTGCGGTTGCGCAGCTTGGCCAGGTGACTGGTGACCTGCTCGAAGGCCGGGTAGGCGAACGCGTCGAACTGCATCTCGACCACCGGCCGCAGGCCCTGCATCGCCATGCCGATCGCGGTGCCGACGATCGCGCTCTCCGCCAGCGGCGTGTCGAACACCCGCCGCTCGCCGAAGCGGGCGGCCAGGCCGTCGGTGATCCGGAAGACGCCGCCGAGCGTGCCGACGTCCTCACCGAAGACGACGACCCGGTCGTCGGCGGCCAGCGCGTCGGCCAGCGCCCGGTTCAGCGCGCCGGCCATCGTCACCGGGGTGGCGGCCGGCGCCTCGACCGGCCCGGGCAGGGTGGCGGTCACCGGACCTCCCCGTCCGGCGCCGCGAGCTCCTCGGCCAGCTCGCGCCGCTGGGCGAGCAGGTGGGCGGTGGGCTCGGCGTAGACGTGGTCGAACAGCGTGAGCGGATCGAGGTCGGGGTCCCGGCCCATCCCGTCACGGACCCGCGCCGCCAGCTGCTCGGCCTCGGCGGCCAGGGCCGCGGTCGCGGTCCCGTCCAGCAGTCCGCGGGCGGTGAGGAGGTGCTCGAGCCGGTCGACGGGGTCACGGTCGCGCCAGGCGGACACCTCCTCCTCGCTGCGGTAGCGGGTGGCGTCGTCGGCGTTGGTGTGCGCCTCCATCCGGTAGGTGCGCGCCTCGACCAGCGTGGGGCCGCCACCGGCGGCGGCCCGGGCGACCGCGGCGGTGAGCACCGCGTGCACCGCCGCCGCGTCGTTGCCGTCCACGAGGACGCCGGGGACCCCGTGCCCGGCGCCCCGGTGCGCCAGCGAGGGCGCCGCGGTCTGCTTGGCCAGCGGCACGCTGATGGCGTAGCCGTTGTTCTGCACCAGGAAGACCACCGGGGCGCGCCACACCCCGGCGCAGTTGAGCGCCTCGGCGGTGTCGCCCTCGCTGGTGGCGCCGTCCCCGAGCAGCACCAGGGCGACGGTGTCCTGGCCCTGCAGCCGCGCGGCGTGCGCCAGCCCCACGGCGTGCAGGGTGTTGGTCGCCAGCGGCGTGCACTGCGGGGCTGTCCGGTGGGCGTGGGGGTCGTAGCCGCAGTGCCAGTCGCCGCGGAAGATCACCAGGGCCTCCAGCGGGTCGACCCCCCGGGTGACGACGGCGACGGAGTCCCGGTAGGTGGGGAAGAGCCAGTCCCGCGGCCGCAGCACGGTGGCCGCGGCGACCTGGCAGGCCTCCTGGCCCCGGGAGGACGGGTAGACCGCCAGCCGCCCCTGCCGGGTGAGGGCGGTGGCCTGGGCGTCGAACCGCCGGCCGAGCACCATCCGGCGGTGCAGGCCGAGCAGCACGTCGTCGGCGGGCAGGTCGAGCTCCGAGCCGACCTGGTCGCCGTCGGGTCCGACCAGCTGGAGCGGCTCGGCCGTGGGCAGCAGGTCCCAGCCCGCCGGCCCGGCGAGCTGCGCGGCGACATCGTGCGGGTGGTCGTGCAGGTGGTCGTGCGGGTGGTGCACCGGGGGAGCGGCCATGACGACCTCCGCGATCAGTGAGACCTGTGTCACAGAGCCTGCTCCCGGCGTGATCACCCGTCCAGCGCCGCCACCAGGTCCCGGACGGGTGGATCCCCGCCGGGCACCGCACCGGCCCCCGGCCGGACGGACGGTCGGCGTCAGGGGCCGGAGCGGGCCGGTTGTCCGGCCAGCGGGTCACCCAGTTCGTCGAGGACCAGCACGGTCTCGGTGCCGCGCACCCCGGGGATCGCCTGCAGGGTGTTGAGCACCAGGTCGCGCAGCGCCCCGGCGTCGGTGGTGCGGACCAGCAGCACCAGGTCGTGGTCGCCGGACACCAGGGCCGCGTGCCAGACCTCGGGGACGGCGCCGATCCGTTCCCGGACCTCCTTCCAGGCGTGCTGGGCGATGCGCAGGTTGACGAACGCGGTGACCGTCAGCCCCAGCCGCGCGGGGTCCACCCGGGCCGACCAGCCGGTGAGCACCCCGTCGCGCTCCAGCCGCTGCACCCGGGCGTGCACCGCGGCCCGCGAGGCGTGCACCTGCTCGGCCAGCGCCCGCACCGACAGCCGGGCGTCCGCCCGCAGGGCCGCGACGATCCGCCGGTCGACGTCGTCGAGGCCCGGACCGGCGGCCGCGGAGCGGGACGGGGGCGGGGTCGTCACGGCAGCAGTGTGACCCACGGACCGGCTCCGGTGGGGGCGTGACGGGAGCCCCGCCGGGCCCCGTACGAGGTCGACCGTCACGCCGGGAGCGGTGCCGGTCGTGCCGGCCGCCGCACCGTGCGCGCAGGGCGGACTGGCGTGCGCGCCACCACCAGTGACGTCGGTGGCCGGGCTGGTGGGCTGTGGCCCGCAAGCTCCCGTGACCCTGCCCCCGGTCCGCACCGTGACCGACGACCCGACCGTGCCCACTCCCCGTCCTGGAGGTCCCGTGTTCGACCCGCTCCTGCCCGCCACCGAGCTCGCCGAGCTCATCCGCCGCCGGGAGACCAGCTCGGTCGAGATCGTCTCCGGCTACCTCGACCGCATCGACCGGCTGAACCCGGAGCTCACCGCCATCGTCTGGCTGGACCACGAGGCCACCCTGGCGGCGGCGCGCGCGGCCGACGCGGCGCTGGCCGCCGGGCGCGAGGTGGGGCCCTTCCACGGCGTCCCCATCCCGGTCAAGGACCTCACGCCGGTGCAGGGGCAGCCCTGCTACTACGGCTCGCTCGGCACGTCGGAGGAGCCGGCCGAGGAGAGCGAGCCGGTGGTCGACCAGCTGCTGGCCGCGGGGTTCGTGCTGATGGGCCGCAGCGCGGCGCCCGAGGCCGGGACCATGTCGGTGACCGAGAGCCGGCGCTTCGGGATCACCCGCAACCCGTGGGACACCACCCGCTCGCCCGGCGGTTCCAGCGGCGGCGCCGGCGCTGCCGTCGCCGCCGGGCTGGCCCCGGTCGCGCACGCGTCCGACGGCGGCGGGTCGATCCGGATGCCGGCGTCCAGCTGCGGCGTGGTGGGCCTCAAGCCCAGCCGCGGCCGGGTCCCCTCGCTGGTCTCCGGCTGGGAGCACGCGGGCGTCGAGGGCGCGGAGACCCGGACGGTGCGCGACGCCGCCGCCGTGCTGGACGCGATCAGCCACCCCGACCCGCTGGCCCTGTACAACGCACCTCGGCCGGCGCGGCCCTTCGTGGACGAGGTCGGTGCGCCCTCCGGACGGCTGCGCATCGGCCTGCTGACCGACGCGCCGACCGGCGTCCCCGTCGACGGCGACTGCGTGGCGGGCGCCCTCCGGACGGCGGAGGTGCTCGAGGCGCTGGGGCACTCCGTCGCCCCGGCCACCCTGCACGGCTACAGCGAGGAGGCGGTGATCGGCTACATGACCCACGTCATGGACGCCTCGGTCACCGCGCTGCCCTACGTCCGCCCGGAGCTGGCCGAGCCGTACCTGCAGTACCGGATGGAGCGCGCCCGACGCGCGTCGGCCGCCGACTACGTGGCTGCCGCGCACCGCCTGCAGCGGGAGAGCCGCCAGGTCGCGGCCCAGTTCGGGCGCGACTTCGACGTCCTGCTCACCCCCACGATGGCGACCCTGCCCGTGCCGGCCGGACTCCTGGTCGAGGAGGCCAACGCCGACCCGGAGGGCCCGCGGTTCAACGAGCTGCGGATGGTGTCGTTCACCAGCTGGGTGAACCTGGCGGGCCTGCCGGCGGTCTCGCTGCCGCTGCACGTGTCCGCCGACGGGATGCCGGTCGGCGTCCAGCTGGTGGCCGGGCCGTGGCGGGAGGACGTGCTGGTGCGGCTCGCGGCCGACCTGGAGCAGGCGATGCCGTGGGCCGACCGGCGCCCGCCGGCGTTCGCCGGCTGAGCCCGCTCAGCCGGAGTCGCTCCCGAGCGTGCCGTCGGCGCCGGACCCGGTGCCGACGGCACGCTCGCGGTGCTCGCGGGGACTGACGCCGTACCGGGCGCGGAAGGCCTTGCTCAGGTGACTGGGGTCGGCCAGGCCCCACCGCCGCGCGATGGCGGCGACCGGCTCTCCCCGCCGGCCCGGGTCCGCGAGGTCCCGGCGGACCAGCTCCAGCCGTCGCGCTCGGACGTACCCGGCCACGGTCAGGGACTGCCGGCTGAACACCTTCTGCAGGTGCCGGACCGAGACGTGGTGGGCCGAGGCGATCGCGTCCGTGGACAGGTCGGGGTCGGCGAGCCGGTCCTCGATGAACACGAGCACCCGTTCGAGGAGCTCATCGTGGGGGCCCGGCGGAGCGGTCGCCGAGCTCACGTGGCCGGCCAGCAGCGAGGTGACGGCGTCGGCCGTCTGCAGGCGCAGGTGCGCCGACATCCGGGGGAGCTGGTCGGGCAGCTGACCGAGCAGCCCGGTGAGGAGCGACGCCGACGGCGCGGACGGGAGCTCGTCGTTCGCCGTCGCCGCGTGCAGCGCGCCGGGGTCGACGCCGAGCAGCGACGGCGTCACCTCCAGCACCAGGTAGTGGTACGGACCGCGGACCCGCAGGCGGAACGGCCGGCTGCGCGAGTAGAGGCCCACCCGGTCGGGGCCGAGCGGGACCGTGCGCTCGACGCCGTCCGGCCCGCGCTGGTGGAGCGTCCCCTCGCCGTCGAGCAGGACACCGAGGTAGTAGCCGGGGAACTGGCGGGTGGAGGGCAGCGGCGTCACCACCACGTCGTCGCAGTCCTTGAAGTCGCAGGCCGGGATGCGCCCCAGCTGCCAGGAGTGCGCGCGGGCCGTCATCTGCGGTTCGGTGCCGCGCACCAGGACGGCGTCCGAGGCGCGGCGCGACTGCACGGGCGACTCACCCAGGTAGGCGTGGATCACCGTGCCGCGCGTGCCGGCGACCTGCTGCACCGTTCCTCCCGACCGCCGACGCCTCACCCCAGCCGTGCCGACGCGAGCGTAGGCGGATCCTGTGTCGCGCGGGTCACATCCACGTCTCGGATCCGCCCCGGCCTCGGCCGACCCGCCGGCAGCGGCGCGGCGACGGGAGCCGTCCGCGTGTGCCGACGGCTGCTTGCTTCGCCGAAGTGGCCACTTCGGCGCGGACCTTCGCCGAAGTGGCCACTTCGGCGCGGAGGGGTGCTGCCGGGTCGGGCCGCCTCTCGCCGCGCGGGGGCGGTGGTGCGGGTCCTGTCACGCCCGCGAAACGTGGGGGCCCGGTTTGTTGCGCGCAGCCACGAATTCCTAACGTGCCAGCAATCTGCGGGGAACGGGCGGGCCGAAAACTGTCGAGCGACAGGAAAGGCCCCGACGGGGCGCCACCCACCACCACGGGAGCGCACGTGACCAGCACCATCCGCCCGCCCGCCGCGGGCGCACCGGACGACGCGGGGGCACCGGGCACCGCCACGACGGCCGGGGCCCGCGCGCACGCCCGCACGCAGCACGGCCAGGTCACCGAGTTCATGCGGCACGTCCCGCCGGCCACCGCGCCCGGCCCGGCCGCGACCGGCGACCTCACCTGGGCCGAGACCGTCGCGCCGGGTGGCTACACCACGGCGGTGCTGGCCCGCGGCACCCGGCTGCGGCTCACCGACCGCGACGGCGACGCCTGCGCGCACCTGATGCTGCTACGCGCCGACGCCCCGCACGAGCGGCTCAACGTCGCCGACACGGTCAAGGTCCCGTGGCAGGCCTACCTGGCGGCGGGCCACCCGCTGCTCAGCGGCTTCGGCCGGGTGCTGGCCACCGTCGTCGCCGACACCTCCGGCGCGCACGACGCGCTCGCCGGCACGTCCACCCGGGAGGGGAACCTGGCCCGCTACGGCGCCGCCGCCCCCGAGTCGACGGCCCCCGCGGGGCGCGAGCTGCTCACCCTGGGCGCGCTGAAGCACGGCCTCGGGGTCCGCGACCTGCCGCCGTCGATCTCCTTCTTCCAGGGCGTGCGGGTCGCCCCCGACGGCACCTTCGAGTGGCTCGGCTCGGCCGGCCCGGGCACGTCGGTCGACCTGCTGCTGCACGTGGACGCCATCGTGCTGCTGGCCAACACCGCGCACCCGCTCGACCCGCGGCCGGAGTTCACCAGCTCGCCGCTGGAGGTCCGCTCCTGGGCCGCCGCTCCCGACCTGGACCGGCTCGCCGCCGGGGAGCTCGTCGGCCCGCTGGGCCCCGAGCACGTCCAGGCCATCGCCAACACCGACGCCGATCTGCTCGCCAGGGGAGTGCTGTGACCGTCCAGGACCTGACCCGGTTCCCCGCCGCGGGAGACCCCGCCACCGACGTCGCGCTGGTGCCCGGCGAGGTGGTGGTCGACGAGGTGGTCGCGGCCCGCGCCCCGTGGTCGGCCGTCGTCGCCGCCGGGGACGTGCTGACCATCGTCGACCTGGCCGGCAACCAGGCCGTCGACTGCCTGCTCTACTCCGCCGCCGACACCGCCGTCCGCTACTCCGCGCCGGAGACGATCCGCCGCCAGGGCCGCATCTCCCTGACCACCGGGTCGGTGCTGCGGGCCGACACCGGCCTGGCGCTGATGACCGTGGTGGCCGACGAGGTCGGGGTGCACGACACCCTCGGCGGGGCGTGCTCCAAGGAGTCCAACACCCTGCGCTACGGCCAGCACACCCGCGCCCAGCACGGCTGCCTGGAGAACTTCCTCGCCGAGGGCGCCCGGCACGGCCTGTCCGCCCGCGACCTGGCCTCCAACATCAACTGGTTCATGAACGTCCCGGTCGACCCGGACGGCGCCCTCGGCATCGTCGACGGCCTGTCCGCGCCCGGCAAGCGGCTGGCGCTGCGGGCCGAGGTGGACACCCTGGTGCTGGTCTCCAACTGCCCGCAGGTCAACAACCCGTGCAACGCGTTCGACCCGACCCCGGTGCGGATGGTCGTCACCCGCCCGATCGCGGGGGGTGCGGCATGAGCTTCGACACCCTGCTGGTCGCCAACCGCGGCGAGATCGCCGTCCGCATCGTGCGCTCGGCCCGCGCCCTCGGGCTGCGGACGGTCGCCGTCTTCTCCGATGCCGACCGCGCCGCACCGCACGTGCACCTGGCCGACGAGGCGGTGCACATCGGCCCGGCCGCCCCGCAGCTGAGCTACCTGCGCGCCGAGGCCGTGCTGGACGCCGCCGCCCGCACCGGCGCCGGCGCCGTCCACCCCGGCTACGGGTTCCTCTCCGAGGACGCCGGGTTCGCCGCCGCCGTCGAGGCGGCCGGGCTGGCCTTCGTCGGCCCGACGCCGGAGCAGCTGCGGGTCTTCGGCACCAAGCACACCGCGCGGGCCGCGGCCGAGGCGGCCGGCGTGCCGGTCTTCCCGGGCACCGGCTTGCTCGCCGACGCCGCCGCGGTGGTCGCCGCGGCCGAGGAGATCGGCTACCCGCTGATCCTCAAGGCGACCGGCGGCGGTGGCGGCATCGGCATGCAGGTGTGCCGGGACGCCGGGGAGCTGGTGGCCGCCTACGACCGGGTGTCCCGGCAGGCCGAGCGCAGCTTCGGTGCCGCCGGCGTCTTCGCCGAGCGGTACGTCGACCGCGCCCGCCACGTCGAGGTGCAGGTCTTCGGCGACGGCGCCGGCCGGGTGCTCTCCCTGGGCGACCGCGACTGCTCCCTGCAGCGGCGCAACCAGAAGGTCGTCGAGGAGGCGCCGGCGCTGGGGCTGCCCGAGGAACTGCGCGAGCAGCTGCAGGAGTCCTCCCGGGCGCTGGCGGCCTCGGTGTCCTACCGCTCCGCGGGCACCGTCGAGTTCATCTACGACCCCCGCCGGCAGGAGGCCTCGTTCCTGGAGGTCAACGCCCGGCTGCAGGTCGAGCACCCGGTGACCGAGGCGGTCACCGGCGTGGACCTGGTCGGCTGGATGCTGCGGGTGGCGCAGGGGGAGACCGGCGTCCTGGACGCCCACCTGCCGCCCGGCCGGGCGACCGGCGCGGTCCCGGTCCGGGGCCACGCGGTCGAGGCGCGGGTCTACGCCGAGGACCCGGCCCGCGACTTCCAGCCCAGCGCGGGGGTGCTCACCAACGTCGAGCTGCCCGAGGGCGACGGCGTCCGGGTGGACGGCTGGGTCGACAGCGGCACCGAGGTCTCGCCCTCCTACGACCCGCTGCTGGCGAAGGTCATCGTGTCCGGCGCCGACCGGGACGAGGCGTTCGACCGCCTCGGCGCCGCCCTGGCGCGCACCCGGCTGGACGGCATCGAGGTCAACCTCGGACTGCTGGCCGCGATCCCGGACCACGCCGACGTCCGCGCGCTGACGCACAGCACCGCGACGCTGGCCGACGTGGGCGACCCGCGGCCGCGGATCACCGTGGAGCGCCCCGGTCTGCTCACCACCGTGCAGGACGCCCCCGGGCGGATCGGGCTGTGGCAGGTCGGGGTGCCGCCGAGCGGCCCGATGGACGACCTGTCCTTCCGGCTCGGCAACCGGGCGCTGGGCAACCCCGAGGGCGCGCCGGGCCTGGAGTGCACCGCGACCGGCCCCGCACTGCGGTTCACCCACGCCACCACCGTCTGCGTCTCCGGCGCCCCGTGCACCGTGACCGTCGACGGGCGACCGGTGCCGCTGTGGGAACCGGTCGAGGTCCCCGCCGGCGGGCTGCTGGACGTCGGGGTCGCCGACGGCCCCGGCCTGCGCAGCTACGTGCTCGTCGCCGGTGGCCTGGACGTGCCGACCTACCTGGGCAGCGCGGCCACCTTCACCCTCGGCCAGTTCGGCGGCCACGGCGGCCGCGCGCTGGCCCCCGGTGACGTGCTGCGCGCCGTCCCCGGGGCGGACGCCACCGCCGGTGGGCCGGTCCCGGCGGAGCTGCGCCCGGCGATGCCGTCGGAGTGGCAGCTCGCGGTCACCGAGGGCCCGCACGGCGCACCGGAGTTCTTCACCCGGGAGGACATCGACACCCTCTACGGCAGCCCGTACGCGGTGCACTTCAACTCCGCCCGCACCGGCGTCCGGCTGGAGGGCCCGCAGCCGCAGTGGGCCCGGCCCGACGGCGGCGAGGCGGGGCTGCACCCGTCGAACATCCACGACAACGCCTACTCGGTGGGCGCGCTGGACTTCACCGGCGACACCCCGATCCTGCTGGGCCCGGACGGGCCGAGCCTGGGCGGGTTCGTCTGCCCGGTGACCGTGGTCGCCGCGGACCGGTGGAAGCTCGGCCAGCTGCGCCCCGGCGACACCGTCCGGTTCGTGCCGGTGCGGGCGGCCGACGCCCCGTCCCGCGCCGACCTCACCCCGGCCCGGCGCGCCGCCTCCCCGCTGGTGCACAGCGCCGGCGGTGACGGCGACGACGGGGTGCTGGCCCGCCGCCCGGCCCTGGACGGCGCACCGGCGGTCACCTACCGGCGCAGCGGCGACGACAACGTGCTCGTCGAGTACGGGGAGATCGTGCTGGACCTGGCGCTGCGGGCCCGGGTGCACGCGCTGCACACCCGGCTGGCCCGGCTGCAGGAGACCGGTGAGGTCGCCGGGATCGTCGACCTCACCCCGGGCATCCGCTCGCTGCAGGTGCACGTCGACCCCGACGTCCTCCCCGTGCGCCGGCTGATGGGGCTGCTGGCCGAGATCGAGCGGGACCTGCCGGCCACCTCGGAGCTGACGGTGCCCAGCCGGTCGGTGCGGCTGCCGCTGAGCTGGGACGACCCGGCCACCCGGGAGGCGATCTCCCGCTACATGTCCGGCGTCCGGGACGACGCGCCCTGGTGCCCGTCGAACATCGAGTTCATCCGGCGGGTCAACGGCCTGGGCGACGCCGACGACGTGCTGGCGACGGTGTTCGCCGCCGAGTACCTCACCCTCGGCCTCGGCGACGTCTACCTGGGCGCGCCGGTGGCCACCCCGCTGGACCCGCGGCACCGGCTGGTCACCACCAAGTACAACCCGGCCCGCACCTGGACGGCGGAGAACTCGGTGGGCATCGGCGGCGCCTACCTCTGCATCTACGGGATGGAGGGCCCCGGCGGCTACCAGTTCGTCGGGCGCACCACCCAGGTCTGGAGCCGCTACCGGCACACCGCGCCGTTCGAGCCGGGCAGCCCCTGGCTGCTCCGCTTCTTCGACCGGATCTCCTGGTACCCGGTCAGCTCGGAGGAGCTGCTGGACCTGCGCGCGGACCTCGCCGCCGGCCGGGGCTCGGTGGAGATCACCGACGGCACCTTCTCCCTCGCCGAGCACGAGGCCTTTCTGGCCCGCAACGCCGACTCGATCGCGGCCTTCCGCGCCCGGCAGGCCGCGGCCTTCGGCCAGGAGCGCGCCGACTGGACCGCCGCCGGTGAGTTCGACCGGGCCCGGCGGGCGGAGTCCTCGGTCGCGGCCGAGCCGGTGGGCGAGCTGGTGCTGCCCGAGGGCGCCGAGCGGGTCGATGCTCCGTTCGTCTCCAACGTCTGGCGGGTCGACGTCGCCGTCGGCGACCCGGTCACCGCCGGCCAGCCGCTGCTGGCGCTGGAGGCGATGAAGATGGAGACCGTCGTGGCCGCACCGGTCGACGGCGTGGTCACCCACGTGCTGGTCGGCGCCGGCGCTCAGGTCGCGGCGGGCAACCCGCTCGTGGTCGTCGATCCCGGGGTCCCGGCGACCGCGCCGGAGCTCGTCCCGGCCGGAGCCGCGTCGTGACCGCCGTCGCGCGGGTCCGGGCCGCCTTCCGGGCGATCGCCGAGGTCGACCGGCCGGAGATCTGGGTGCACCTGCGGCCCGAGCAGGACGTGCTCGCCGAGGCCGCCGCCGTGGACGCGCGCGTCGCGGCGGGGGAGCGGCTGCCGCTGGCGGGCCTGCTGGCCGGGGTGAAGAACAACGTCGACGTCGCCGGCCTGCCCACGACGGCCGGCTGCCCGGGCTACGCGACGGAGCCGGCGGCCGAGGACGCCCCGGTGGTCGCCCGGCTGCGCCGGGCCGGTGCCGTGGTGGTCGGCAGCACGAACCTCGACCAGTTCGCCACCGGCCTGGTGGGCACCCGCAGCCCGCACGGCGCGGTCCGGGACGCCCGGCGGCCCGACCGGATCTCCGGCGGGTCGAGCTCCGGCTCGGCGGTGGCGGTCGCGCTCGGCCTGGTCGACGTCGCGATCGGCACCGACACCGCCGGCTCCGGCCGGGTGCCGGCGGCGCTGCAGGGCGTCGTCGGGATCAAGCCGACCGTCGGCGTCGTCCCCACCGACGGCGTCGTGCCGGCCTGCCGGTCCTACGACTGCGTGACCGTCTTCGCCCGCGACGTGGACACCGCCGACGCCGCGATGGCCGAGATGGCCGGCGGCGCCCGGCCCTGGCCGGCCGGCACCCCGCTGGCCGCCCGGCCGGCCGCCCGGATCGCCGTCCCGCAGGAGCTGCCGGGGCTGTCGCCGGCCCGGGTGGCGGCCTTCCGCGCCGCCGCCGACCGGCTGACCGCGCAGGGCCTGACCGTCACGACGATCGACCTGACGCCGTTCCTGGACGCCGCCCGGCTGCTCTACGACGGCGGCCTGGTGGCCGAGCGGCACGCGGCGGTCGGGGCGTTCGTCGACGCCCACCGGGACGAGGTCGACCCCACCGTCGGCGCCATCATCGGCGCAGCCGGCACGGTGACCGCGACCCGGCTGCTGCACGACCGGGAACGACTCGAGGAGCTGACCGCGGTCGGGCTGGCCGCGCTGGCCGGCTTCGACGCGCTGCTGCTGCCCACCACCACCGAGCACCCGACGCTGGCGGAGGTGGCCGCGGAGCCGGTCGCGGTGAACTCCCGGCTGGGCACGTACACCAACTTCTGCAACCTGATGGACCTGTGCGCCGTCGCGGTGCCCTCGGGCACCGTCCGGGACGACGACGGCGAGGAGCTGGAGTTCGGCGTCTCGGTGGTGGCCCGCACCGGCGCCGACGCCGTCGCCCTGGACATCGCCCGGCTGGTGCAGCAGCCCACCCCCTCGGTGGCCCGCCCCGGCGCGGCGGCGGTGAGCGCCCCGTCCACGCTCCCGTGGCCGGTGCCGGCCGGAGCGCCGGCGACGCGCCTGTTCGTGGTCGGCGCGCACCTGCGCGGACAGCCGCTCGACGGCGAGCTGGACGACCGCGGCGCGCGCTGGCTGGGCCCCGCCACCACGGCGCCGGTCCACCGGCTGGCCCGGCTGGACACCGTGCCGGCCAAGCCCGGCCTGGCCCGGGTCGGCCGCGCCGAGGGGACGGCGATCGGCGGCGAGCTGTGGCTGGTCGGCACCGACCGGCTCGGGGACTTCCTCGCCGCGCTGCCCGCGCCGATGCAGCTGGGCCGGGTCGAGCTGGCCGACGGGTCGTACGCCGTCGGGTTCGGCTGCTCGCTGGAGGCCTGGCGGAACGGCGTGGACATCAGCGAGCACGGCGACTGGCCCACCGCGCAGCGGCAGGCGTCGGCCGTGGTGGCCGGCGCATGATCGGCCGCACGCCGGTCGCGGTCGGCCGGTCCGACGTCGCCGGCCGGGTGTGGCGCCGGGCGGGCATCTGGGCCCCCGGCGCCGAGCCGGACACCACCACCGACGTCGGCTGGCTGCAGCTGGACAGCTGGTACTGCGACCTCCGCCGGCCGGCCGACCTGCCCGCGGTCACCGCCCGCTCGCTGGCCGAACTCACCCGGGCGGACCTGCTCGCGCTCGCCGGGCAGGAGGCCTTCGCCGGGCGGCTGCAGCAGCAGGGTGAAGTGTGGACCTGGACCCGGGTGGTCGACCTGCACCCGCCCGAGCCGCTGCCCGACGCCGGCCGGCTGGCCCTCGACGGCGACGTCCTGGTCGAGACCGGCGTCGGCCGCGACTACCTCGAGCGCTGGGTCGCCGACACCCCGCCGGACACCGGGCCCCGGCAGGAGCTCGTGCTGCGCGGCGCGGACGGGCGGGCCGGGCTGCTGCTGCGGCTGGGCGACCGGTTCGGCCACGTCCGCGACCGGGCGGCGCCGCTGCCGGGCGGCGCTCCGCTGCGCGAGCTGGTCGGCCCCGGCACCGACCTGGACACCGCCCGGGCGCTGATCGACCTGGAGGTCTCCCTCGGCGTCGTCGTCGACGGCGACTGGCGCATCACCCGCTCGACCCTGCCGTTCCGCGTCGGCTGCAGCCTGCAGCCGGAGTGGGCCGGCGGCACCGCCCTGACCACCACCGCTCTGACCACCACAGCCCTGACCACCACGGACGTCACCGCGCAGGGCCGGCCGGCCCGCCGCCGGTGGGCCGTCGTCCCGTCCCACGCCTGAGAGGACCCCCCGTGCCCGACGACTTCACCCAGATCCCGGTGCTCGACATCTCCGCGCTGCTCGACGAGGGAGGCCCCGGCTACGCCGACGCCGTCCGCGAACTCGGCGACGCCGCCCGGCACGTCGGCTTCGCCCAGCTGGTCGGCCACGGCATCGACCGGTCGCTGTTCGACGAGCTGCTCGCCGCCAGCACGGCGTTCTTCGCCCTGCCGCTGGAGCAGAAGATGGCCGTCCACATCGGTGCCTCCACCAACCACCGCGGCTACGTGCCGATCGGCGAGGAGGTCTTCGCCGGCGCGACCCCCGACCACAAGGAGGCCTTCGACCTCTCGATCGACCTGCCCGCGGACGACCCGCGCCACCTGGCCGGCAACCCGCTGCTCGGGCCCAACCAGTGGCCGGATCTGCCGGGCTTCCGGGAGGCGGTGACGGCCTGGTACGACGCGGTCTTCACGCTGTCCCGGACGGTGCTGCGGGCCTTCGCCGTCGCGCTGGGGGAGGCCCCGGACCGGTTCGACCGGCACGTCACGACCCCGCCGTCGCAGCTGCGGCTCATCCACTACCCCTTCGACGCCTCGGTGACCGACCGCCCGGGCATCGGCGCGCACACCGACTACGAGTGCTTCACCATGCTCCGGCCCACGACGGCCGGGCTGCAGGTGATGAACCACAGCGGCGAGTGGCTCGACGTGCCGTTCGTCGAGGACGCGTTCGTGCTCAACATCGGCGACCTGCTGGAGACCTGGACCAACGGGGCCTTCGTGGCCACCACGCACCGGGTCCGCAAGGTCGCCCAGGAGCGGTACTCCTTCCCGCTGTTCTTCAACGTCGACTACGACACCCCGGTCGCGCCGCTGGACGCCTTCGTCCGCGAGGGCGAGCCCGCGATGGAGCCGCTGATCGCCGGGGAGCACCTGTTCGCGCAGACCGTGCAGAGCTTCCGCTACCTGCGCGCCCGGCTGGAGGCCGGCGAGATCGCGCTCCCCGAGGGCGCCCGCCCGCTCTCCTCCTTCGGCCGGGAAGCACGCCAGCCCGTCTGACCGCCTGACCGCACCGCCGCACCGCCGCACGACCGCCCGGCACCGGTGCCAGGCCTCCGCACCGCCACCCCTCCCTGCCTCCCTGGAGTCCCTCATGATCGTTGCCGGCGTCGGCTTGTGCATGCTCGCGCTCACGGCCTGCGGACTGGTGTCCGCCCGGAGAGTCCGCGGTGACTCGACCAACTACCTGGTGGCGGGGCGGCGGCTGTCGGCCGGCCTGGTGGGCGCCGTCCTCGTCTCCCAGGCGGTCGACTCCAACGCCACCATCGGCAACGCCGACCTGGCCGCCGCGTTCGGCTTCTGGGCCGGTGCCGCCCTGCCCATCGGCCTGGCGCTGTGCCTGGTGCTGATGGGGCTTTTCTTCGCCCGGCGGATGCACGCGGCGAACGTGGTCACGCTGCCGGAGTTCTTCCGCCGGCGGTTCGGCCCGGGTGTCGAGCTGGCCGCCTCCGGCCTCACCGTCGGCAGCTTCGCGATCCTGCTGGCCGGCAACCTGGTGGCCCTCGGGTTCCTGCTGGAGCGGTTCCTCGGGGTCAGCTACACCGTCGGCATCTTCATCACCATCCCGCTGGCGCTGCTCTACACGATCACCGGCGGCATGTTCGCCAGCGTCTACACCGGGGTCGCGCAGGTCGCGATCAACATCGTGGGCGTGATCGCGCTGACCATCTGGATGGGGACGACGTACGGGTTCAGCGCCCCGGAGGGCCTGGGAGCCGGGGACCTGGAGCAGCTGACCTCGGCCGACTCGGGTGCGGTCATCAACTGGGCGACGATCATCGCGCTCGGGCTGGGGAACCTGGTGGCCATCGACCTGATGCAGCGCATCTTCTCCTCGCGCAGCCCGCGCAGCGCCCAGCGGGCGTGCTTCTCGGCCGCGACCGGGATCCTGCTGTTCTGCCTGCCGCTGTCCTTCGTCGCCATCGCCGCGGTCGCCGTGGTCGGCGACGCGGCCGCCGACGGGCCGATCCTCTACACGCTGCTCGGCGACTACGCCCCGTCCTGGCTGGCGGTCATCGTGATCTCCGGGCTGCTCGCCGCCACCGTCACCACCGTCAGCGGCGTCCTGCTGAGCACCGCCTCGGTCCTGGTCCGCAACGTGTTCCGGGTGGACGCGGACGCGCCGGTGATGACCCCGCGGATCATGCGGGCCACCCGGCTGGCCACCCTGCCGATGGCGGCGGTCGCCGCGCTGGTGGCGTTGCGCGTCCCGCAGACCGGCATCCTGCTGACCCTCGCCTTCGACCTGCTGCTCGCCAGCCTGGTGGTGCCGTTCATCCTCGGGCTGTTCTGGCGGCGCGGTGGAGCAGCGGCCGCGGTGGCCGCGATCGTGGCCGGCGTCGCCGTCCGGCTGGTGTTCTTCCTGCTCACCCCGACCATCTACGGGGTCGAGAACACGCTGCTGTACGTCCCGAACGACGTGGTCACCGCCGCCGCGGACGGCTGGTCGACCATCGGGGCGGCGGTCGCCGCCCTGGTCGCCTACGTCGCGGTGGCCGCGGTCTCCCGCCACCAGGAGACCGAGGAGGCCGCAGCGCCGCTGCCGGCCCCGCTGGTCACCGACCTCGCGGGCGCCCGGTAGGCCCGCGGTGGCGGCAGTGCACGCTTCCGACGGGGCGACGGCCCTGGCTGGCATGATCGTTCCCGTGCGCACTGCCGCCGCCGGGCGGCCCCGGCTCACCGGACGGCGACGCCCGGGAGCCACCGCCCGCGACGAGGTCCTCGACGCCGCGGGGGAGCTGTTCACCACCCGCGGCTACACGGCCACCTCCACCCGGCAGGTCGCCGAGGCGGTCGGGATCCGGCAGGCGTCGATGTACCACCACTTCGCGACCAAGGACGACATCCTCGAGGCGCTGCTCACCGGCACCGTCAGCGACTCGCTCGCGGCGGGCGCGCGGCTGGCCGAGCTGCCGCTGCGGGCCGACGTCCGGCTGCACGCGCTGACCTGGTTCGACTCCCGGCAGCTGTGGGACAGCCCCTGGAACCTGGGCATCCTCTACCTGCTGCCCGAGGTGCGGACCGCCCGCTTCGAGCACTTCCACCGGCAGCGCGACCAGCTGCGACTGCGGTACCGGGAGCTGACCCGGGCGGTGCTGGCCGAGCTCCCGCCGCCCGGGGAGGGGGTGCTGGCGCCCGAGCCCGACGACGACGTCGTCTTCCGGCTGGCCGAGACCCTGCCCAACCTGCGCGCCGACGGCCTGGGCCGGCCCGACCAGCCGCTGCGCATCGCCGACCTCGGTCTGCACCTGCTCGGCTGGCGCGGCGACTGGACGGCGGTGCGGGCGGCGTCCGCCGCGGTGCTGGCCGGGCTCGGCACGACCGGCGACCAGCCGTCCGGCTGACTCCCCGCCGGTTCCCGAGCCGTCACGGAGCCGTCGCCACCCCGGCGGCCGCGGTGGACCGCGGGCCGCGCCCCAGCACGACGACGAACAGGACGGCCAGGACGGCGGAACCGGCCCACACGGCCTGCTGCCAGCCCGCCACGAACGCCTCCTGCGCGGCGCGGGCCAGCGCTCCCGCCTGCGGACCGGCCCCCTCGGCGGCCGCGAGCGCGTTCGCCACGCCCGCGCGGGCGGTGTCGGCAGCTCCCGCGGGCACACCGGCGACCCCGTCGAGCCGGTCGTCGACGGCGCTGCGGTATCCGGCGGACAGCACCGCACCCAGCAGCGCGACGCCCAGCGCGGTGCCGAGCTCGCGGGTGACGTCGTTGAGGGCGGATGCGACGCCCTGCCGTTCGCGGGGCAGTGCGGCGGTGATGGCCTCGGTGGACGGGGTCATCGACAGGCCCATGCCCAGGCCCATGGTCAGCAGCCCGGCCAGCACCGAGCGGTAGCCACCGTCGACGGAGACGAAGGCGGCCATCGACGCCAGCCCCGCCGCCCCGAGCAGGATCCCGGCGGCCATCGTGGCGCGGCTCCCGACGCGGACGGCGACCCGCGGGGCGAGCGCGGAGGCAGCCATCATCAACAGCGCCATCGGCAGCAGCGCCACGGTCGAGCGGAGCGCCGACCAGCCGAGTACGGCCTGGAAGAAGGGGAAGAGCACCACGAAGATCCCCGCCTGGACGCCGAACACGGTCAGCAGCGTCACCGAGCCGCTGGCCAGCCCGCGCTCGCCGAACAGCCGCACGTCCAGCAGCGGCGCCCGCTGGCGCAGCTCCCACGCGACGAACACGGCCGCGCCGGCGAGCCCGGCGACCAGGCTCAGCAGGGTGACCGGTGCCGTCCACCCCGCCACCGGCCCCTCGTGCAGCAGGAAGACCAGCCCGAGCACGGCGACCACCGAGGTCAGCGAACCGACCAGGTCGAACCGGTGCTCGGCGGGCTCGTGCGAGTCGGGCACCGACCGCAGCGACAGCACGACGGCGCCGAGGACCAGCGCGATCGGCAGGACGAACAGCCACCGCCAGCTGGCCACGTCGACCAGCACCGCCGACAGGTGCATCCCGAGGATGCCGCCACCGCCGGCGACGGCGGTCCAGACGCCGATGCCCTTGGCCCGCTCGCCGGCGGGGAAGGTCGAGGTGATGACGGCGAGCGTGACGGGCATGATCATCGCCGCGCCCACGCCGCTGAGGAACCGGGCCGCGAGCAGCACCCCGGTCGTGGGCGCGAGGCCGGCGGCGGCGCTCGCGACGCCGAAGACGGCCAGGCCGGCGAGCAGCACCGGCCGGCGGCCCCACCGGTCGCCGACCGCGCCCAGCGGGAGGAGCAGTGCGGCCAAGGTGATCGTGTAGGTGTTGATCATCCACAGGACCGTGCTCTGGGTGGCGCCGAACTGGACGGCGAGCTCGGGCTGGGCGACGTTCAGCCCGGAGACCGAGGCGATGACGGCCATCAGGGCGATGCAGGCCGCGACCAGGATCGCGCGGCGCTGACGGGGGTCGTGGACGGTCGTGTCCGCGGCCGCCCGGGCAGGCAGGTCGGTGCTCATGCGGTCCTCTCGGCAGGGCAGGGGGCATAGGCGCCGGAGCGGGTGCCCGGGCGCTGGGTCGGTGGGGGAACGGGTCAGCTGCGCCGGGTGGCGCGCACGACGACGTCGTGGAGGGTGACCTCGCGGCCGCCGGGGGCGGTCAGCGTGCGGCGCCGCTCCTCGGCGGTGACGACCGCCCACCCGGCGTCGTCCAGCCGGGCGGTGACGGCAGCGGCGGTGACCGACGCCTCGGCGGGCGGCTGGTCCCCCTGCGCGTGGACGCCGGAGCCGTGCAGGTGCCCGACGATCAGCAGGGTGCCGCCGGGGGCCACCCACCCGGCGAGGCGGTCGTAGAAGTCCAGCTGCGGCATCGCCGGGTGGGCGTAGTGCGTCGTGACCAGGTCGAACCGCCCGTCCGGCGTCCAGCCGCCGAGGTCGGCCTCCACCCACCGCACGTGCCCGGCGGCTGCGCTCCCCGCCGCGCGGGCGGTGGCGCGGGCCAGCGCCTCGGCCGAGATGTCGACCGCGGTCACCTGCCAGCCGTGCTCGGCGAGCCGCAGTGCCTCGGCGCCCGCGCCGCACCCGGCGTCCAGCGCCGTGCCCGGCCGCAGGTCACCGAGCTCCCGGGCCAGGTACGGGTTGGGCGGCGGGCCGGCCGTCGCACCGGGCCCACCCGGGCGCTGCTGCCAGTGGTCCTCCCAGTAGTCCCTGTCGAACCCGTGCGTCTTGTCGAACCCGTGCGTCGTCGGCCGGCCGGGCGGTGTCTCCCGCTGGTCCGCGGCGCCGCCCCGCACGTCTCCCGCGGCACTCTCCTGATCGGTCACGTCCGGCTCCTCCCCGTCTGTGGTGCCTGGACGATGACGCCCGGGGAGGAGGACGTGCAAAGTTACTTGCCGAGTGGAAAACCGGTCGGCCGTCAGCCGGCGCGGTGGGCCGAGCGCCAGCCGTCGTCGGTGCGTACGTACTGCAGCCGCCGGCTGGCGGTCTCCGGGTGCGCGGCCCAGAAGGTGAGCTCCCGCGGCTGCAGCCGGTACCCCGTCCAGGAGTCCGCCGGCGAGGAGTCCGCCGGCCGGGCGGCGGAGGCCGCCCAGCGGGCCCGCCGCTCCTCGAGCGGCAGCCCGGCCAGCTCGTCGGTGTTCAGCCAGGCCAGCTGCCGCAGGTACGCCGACCGGGCCCGCCAGGCCGCCACCGACGACGCGGGCGCGTCGGGCACCACGTCGCCGCGGACCACCAGCTGACGGCCGAAGTCCGGCCAGAGCACCACCAGGGCCGCCTGCGGCCGGGCGGCGAGCTGGGCGACCTTGCGACTGCCGGCGGCGGTGTGGAAGGCGAAGCCGGACTCGTCGAAGGCGGACAGCAGCACGGTCCGCGCGTCGGGGCAGCCGTCCTCCCCGACGGTGGCGAGCGTGACCCGCGGCCGGTCGGGGTCGTCGTCGCCGGGCAGCCACTGTCGCGCGAGGGTCCACGGGTCGGCCGGCGGCTGGCCGTCGGCGTGCAGGTCGAAGGCGTGCAGCCCCGGCGCGATGGTTCGGCTGCTCACCGGATGGCGCCCTTGGTGGGGCCGGCGTAGTCGGGGTTGAGCTTGCCCGGGTTGAGCAGCCCGTGCGGGTCGGTGCTGCGCGCGGTCTCCACGGTGCGGTGCAGCTCGAAGTCGACGTTCCACTGGTGCGGGTCGTGCACGCCGACGCCGATCACGTTGAGCGCCGCGATGCCCGCCCGCACCTGCTCGGGGCTGCGGTACACCCCGGCGAGCATGCCGATCGGCCCGCTGTGCCCGATCTCCTGGTGCAGCAGCCCGCCTTCGTAGACGGCGTGCACCTCGTCGACCCGGTCGATCAGCGCGGCACCGGAGACCTCGACGTGGAAGTACACGCCCGGCGCGCTCTTCTGCAGCCACTCGATGGGGTGGTTGTAGCTGAGCATGCTCAGGGTCAGCGCCGTCTGGGCGCCCTCGCGAACGTCCTCCACCCGGCCGCCGCCGGCCTCGACGACCGCCGACGCCCGGGCCACCGTGCGCGCGTCGGCGATCACCCGGACGCTGGCCCGGCCGGCGGGCAGGGCCGGGTCCGGCGGCAGGGTCGCGGTCATCTCCGGGGTGTCGGCCGAGACCAGTCGCGGTGTCGGCTCCAGGGCGGCGAGCTCGCGCAGCACCGCCTGGGCGCGGCGGAAGTCGGGGAAGCTGGCGTACACGCCGCGCCAGTCCTGCAGCGGCTCCAACCGCACCGTCGCCCGGGCGATGATCCCGGCGGTCCCGTAGTTGTGCACGAACCGCTGCGCCTCGGAGCCCTCGACGTGCACCAGCTCCGGCGACCCGGTGCCGTCCACGACGTCCAGGGCGGCGACGAAGCCGGCGTCGTTGGTGCCGTGCACGATGCTCCCCGTGCCACCCGACCCACCGGCCAGGAAGCCACCGATGGAGGACTGGGCGGTCGACGGGTACATCCACAGCTGCTGACCGGTGGCGTGCGCGGCGCGCTCCAGCGTCGCCATCGGCGTCCCGGCCTCGGCGGTGATGAACCCGTCACCGACCTCGACGACGGCCCGTGCGCGGGACGTGTCCAGCACCAGCCCGCCGGCCATCGGGATGCCCTGGCCGTAGTTGCCGGTGCCCTTGCCGCGCGGGGTGATCGGCACCCCGTGCCGCACGGCGGCGGCGACCGCCAGTCCGATCTGCTCGGCGGTGGTCGGCAGGGCCACCAGGTCGGCAAGCCCCAGCGGCAGCAGCTCGCTGATGATCGGGCTCATCCGGGCGCCGTCGACCGACGCCCGTTCCCGGGTGCGCAGCTCGCTGCTCACGTTGCGGGCGCCGAGCAGCTCGACGAGCTCGGCCTCCAGGGCGGCGACGGTGGAGGTGGGGGGCGGGGGAGCGAGGTGCGCGGTCACCGCTCCTTGGTAGCCGCCGTCGGTTCCGTCCGTGTGACCTGCGGTTACGGGCGTGTGACCAGGCCGGGGCGGTCCCGGCGGGGGCGTGCGGGCAGGGCATCATCCGGCCGGTGAGCTTCTTCTCCGACGTCGAACGGGACCTGGTCGTCGCCGCGCGCACCGAGCTGGCCGAGGGGGTCGTGGCCCTGGACCTAGTGGCGCACAACGGTCGCGACCTGCCCGCCTGGACCCCGGGGTCGCACGTCGACGTCGTGCTGCGCCCGGGACTGGAACGGCAGTACTCGCTGTGCGGCGACGCCGCCGACCGGTCCCGCTGGCGGGTGGCCGTGCTCCGCGAGCCGGCCGGGCGCGGCGGGTCGGCCGCGCTGCACGACGAGGTGGCGGTCGGGCAGCGGCTGCGGGTGCGCGGGCCGCGCAACCACTTCGAGTTCACGGTCACCCCCGGCACCAGGTACCGGTTCGTCGCCGGGGGGATCGGCATCACCCCGCTGCGGGCCATGGTGGCCGCCGCCGCGGCGGCCGGGGCCGACTGGACGCTCGACCACGCCGGCCGGTCCCGGACCACCATGGCCTTCGCCGCCGAGCTGGCCGCCGCGCACCCCGACCGGGTGCGGGTGCACGCCGCCGACGAGGGCGCCCGGCTGGACCTCGCCGCGCTGCTGGGCGAGCCCCGGGACGACACCGCGGTCTACGTCTGCGGCCCCGCCGGGCTGGTCGACGCGGTCGAGGAGCTGCTGGCCACCTGGCCGCCGTCGGCGCTGCACGTGGAGCGGTTCGAGGCCAAGGAGTTCGGTGAGCCGGTGTGGCCCGGCCCCTTCGAGGTCGAGCTCGCCCTCACCGGGGAGACGGTGACCGTCGAGCCGGGGGAGTCGGTGCTCGACGCGGTCACCGCGGCCGGCGCCGTCGTCCTCTCCTCCTGCCGGGTGGGCACCTGCGGCACCTGCGAGACCCCGGTCCTCGAGGGCCCGGTCGAGCACCGCGACTCCGTCCTCACCCCGGCCGAGAGGTGCGACGACACCGTGATGATGGTCTGCGTCTCCCGGGCGGCCGGCCCGCGGCTCGTGCTCGACCTCTGACGACCGCGGACGGGTGGCGGTGCCCGTCACGTCGGCGAAACGGGACGGGAACAGGACGGCGTCAGCCTGCGCGAGTGACCGCGCCGGCCTGCCCCAAGACGATGACGCACGGCCCGTGCGGCGGGGTCGGCGCCGACGGTGGGTGCGAGGTCGCCCCCGGTCGATGTGCCTTCCTCGACTCCCCGACGGTCCGCTGGGCCGGTGGGGACGTCCCGCGGCCACCGGCACCCGAGCCGCCGCTGCTGGCGCTGATGCGGCAACGGCCGGTCGTGGTCGCCGACCTGCCCGCCGCGCCGCTGTCCCGGGAGTCGCTGGAGCACAGCGTCGACACGCTGGCCGGCACGGTCGACGCGGTGCTGCTGGGTGACTCGGGTGGGGCGCGCGTGCAGTTCCCGCCGTCCCACCGGGTCTCGCTGGTGCAGGCCCGGGGCGTGCGGGCCTGGGCGGGGCTCAACTGCCGGGACCGGAACCGGGTGGCCCTGGAGGGCGAGCTGGCGGCCCTGGCGGACGCCGGTGCGGCGGCGGTGCACTGCGTCACCGGTGACCACACCGCACTCGGCGACCGCCCGGACGCCCGGCCGGTGTTCGACCTGGACTCCACCGAGCTGGCCGCGCGCGCCACCGGCGCCGGGCTGCTGGTGTCGGTGGCCGAGGCGCCGGCCGGGCCGCCGGTGCACCAGCGTCCGGCGCGGCTGGCGGAGAAGGTGCGGGCCGGCGCGCAGGTGTGCCTGCTCAACCACTGCGGCGGGCCGGAGGCGGTGGCCGACTTCGTCGCCGCCGCGGTCGACGCCGGGGCCGACGTCCCGTTCGTGGTCTGCGTCGCGGTCGCCCTGGACGCGGCCTCGGCCGCCGAGCTCCGCCGCTTCCCGGGGCTGGTGCTGCCGCCCGGGTACCTCGCCGCGATCGAGTCCGCCCGCAACCCCGCCCGGGCCGGGATCGCCCTCGCGGTCGCCCTCGCCGAGGCGTTCCTGCGCATCCCGGGCGTGCGCGGCATCGACCTGTCCGCCGTGTCCCCGCCGGGGCGCGAGATCACCACGGCCGGTGCGCTGGCCACGATCGGGAGGGCCCTCTCATGAGCCTGCTGCTGCAGTCCGTCACCGACCTGGACGGCCGACGGGTGGACGTCCGCATCGACGGCGCCGAGGTGGTCGCCGTCGCCCCCGCGCTGCCGGTCGTCCCGGACGACGACGTCCGGGACCTCACCGGGCACCTGCTCCTGCCCGCGCCCGCCGAACCGCACGCCCACCTGGACAAGGCGCTCACCAGCCACCGTGCACCCAACCGCACCGGCGACCTGGCCGGCGCGGTCACCGCGATCCGGGAGATCGCCGCCGGCTTCACCCACGCCGACCTGGTCGAGCGGTCCACCAGGGCGGCACGGGAGTACCTGGCGAACGGCACCACCGCGATCCGCACCCACGCCGACGTCGGCGTCCACTCCGGCACCCGGCACGTGCAGGCGCTGCTGGAGGTGCGCGACGCGCTGGCCGGGCTGGTCGACATCCAGGTGGTCGCGCTCGCGTCGGCGCCCTGGACGGCGGCGGAGGCGGCCGACAACGCCCGGCTGCTGGGGGAGGCGATCGGCCTCGGGGTGGACCTCGTCGGCGGGGCACCGCACATGTGGCCCGACCGCGACGCCGGGCTCCAGCTGTCCTTCGACGCCGCCGTCCGGCACGGCCTGCCGCTGGACCTGCACACCGACGAGACGCTCGACCCCACCGCCCAGGGGCTGCGCGCGCTGGCCCGGCGGGTGCTCACCACCGGCTTCGACGCTGGGGCGACGGCCAGCCACTGCGTGAGCCTCGGGGTGCACCCGCTGGACATCGCCCGGGCGACCGCGGCCGAGGTGGCGCGGGCCGGGGTCGGCGTCGTCGCTCTCCCGCAGACCAACCTCTACCTGCAGGGCCGGGACGTCGACGTGGCCCGGCCGCGCGGGCTCACCGCCGTCCGCACCCTGCTCGACGCCGGCGCGACCCTCGGCGCGGGCGGGGACAACCTGCGCGACCCGTTCAACCCGATGGGCCGGGCCGACGCCTGCGAGGCGGCGTCGCTGCTGGTCACCTCCGGTCACCTGTCCCCCCGGGAGGCGTGGACGGCGGTCAGCGCCGGTGCGCGGGCGTGCATGGGCCTGCCGGTGCCGTCGGTCGCCGTGGGGTCGGTGGCCGAGTTCGTGGCCATCGAGGCGGAGAGCTTGGACGCCGCGGTGGCCGGTGCGGGCACCGCCCGGATCGTCGTCTCCCGCGGCCGGGTCGTCGCCGCCACCCGGGTGCTGCGCGAGATCGAGGACCCCGCCGTGGCGGGTGTGGCCAACTCGTGATGGACGGCGCGCGCCGTTCACCGACGGCACACGCGACCGAAACAGACGACACCGAGGGTGGGTGCCGTCCGCACCAAGGGCCGGTCCCACCACCGGTCCCAGACCCAGGGAGCTGCCGATGAGCGCACCCGCGCCCACCGTTCCCGCCGTGGCCACCCGCGAGCGGGTGCTGCACTTCCGCGACGTCGCCAAGGCCTTCCCCGACGGCACCGTCGCGCTCGAGGGCGTCGACCTCGACATCCGGCGCGGCGAGTTCGTCACCGTCGTCGGCCCCTCCGGCTGCGGCAAGAGCACGCTGCTGCGCATCGCCTCCGGCCTGTCGCCGGCCACCGGGGGCGGCGTCGAGATCGAGGCGGCCCGGATCGGCTACGTGTTCCAGGACGCCACGCTGCTGCCCTGGCGCTCGGTGCTGAAAAACGTGCAGCTGCTCGCCGAGCTGCACGGGATGAGCAAGACCGCCACCAACCAGGCCTCCCGGGACGCCATCGACCTCGTCGGGCTGACCGGCCACGAGAAGAAGCTGCCCCGGGCGCTGTCCGGCGGCATGAAGATGCGTGCCTCGCTGGCCCGGTCGCTCACCCTCGACCCGGACCTGTTCCTCTTCGACGAGCCGTTCGGCGCGCTGGACGAGATCACCCGCGAGCGCCTCAACGACGAGCTCATCCGGCTCTTCCACGCCAAGGGCTTCGGCGCGCTGTTCATCACCCACTCGGTGAGCGAGGCGGTCTACATGTCGACCCGGGTGATGGTGATGAGCGGCCGGCCGGGCCGCATCGTGGACACCTTCGACGTCCCCTTCGGTGCCGACCGGACGCCGGACCTGCGGTTCACCCCGGAGTTCGCCAAGCTCGCCGGCGAGGTCTCGCACGCGCTCCGGGCAGGTCACTCGTGACCGCCGTGGCGCACCGCCCCACCGGCACCGAGGAGACCGGCGTGCCCACCACCGCGCAGATCCCGCCGACCGCGGTGACCCCCGATCCGGTCAGCACCCCACCGGCGGTGCACCCCACGCGCGGCCGCAGGCGGTTCACCGACGCCCTGCTGCCCGCCGGGGTGTTCCTGGTGCTGCTGGGCGCCTGGTACGCGATCACCTACCTGGTGCTCGACCCGTCCCGGCGCTTCCTCATGCCGGCGCCGCACGTCATCATCACCGACGCGCTGTTCGACGGGCCGACGATGCAGCGGCTGGGCGAGGCCCTGGGCCGGACGATCACCGTCACCTTCGTGGGGCTGGCCATCGCCATCGCGATCGGCATGGCCTGGGCGATCGCGATGAGCCAGGCCCGGCCGATCGAGCGCTCGCTCTTCCCCTACGCCGTCGCGCTGCAGTGCATCCCGATCCTCGCCCTGGTGCCGCTGATCGGCTTCTGGTTCGGCTACGGGTTCCCGTCCCGGGTGATCGTCTGCGTGATGATCGCGCTCTTCCCGGTGGTGTCGAACACGCTGTTCGGGCTGCAGTCTGTCGACCGCGGCATGCACGAGCTGTTCAGCCTGCACGGCGCCGGCCGGGTCACCCGGCTGGTCAAGCTGCAGCTGCCGGCCGCCATGCCGGCCATCTTCGCCGGCTTCCGGATCTCCGCCGGGCTGTCGGTGGTCGGCGCGATCGTGGGCGACCTGTTCTTCAAGCAGGGCGACCCCGGGCTGGGGATCCTGCTGGACAACTTCCGCGCCCGGTTGCAGGGGCCCGAGCTGTTCCTGACGATCATCGTCGCCGCGGCGCTCGGCTTCGCCGTCTTCACCCTCTTCGGCTGGCTGTCCAAGCTCGCCGTCGGCCGCTGGTACGACCAGAGCCGCGACGCCGCCTAGCCGTTCCCCAGCAGCACCCGGCTCGGCCTCGGCGAGCCGGGAGCCGCTGCTGCCCATGCCCGGCTCGCTCACCGGAGCCGTCCGCACCGCCCGCCCCACCCGGAGCCGCGCACCGTCGCCGGCCCCGGTGCCGGCGCCCCGATCCTGAGGCGCCGCCCTCCCTCGCCCCTAGGAGCACGAGTGCGCATCACCCGTCCCACGTCCGGTGCCGCCACGGCCGCCCTGCTGGCCCTGACCCTCGCCGCCTGCGGCGGGGGCGACGACGACGCTGCCGCCGCCGCACCCTCCGGGGAGGTCGGCAGCACCGACCTGGCCGCGGCCGGCTGCCCGGACACCGTCGTCGTCCAGACCGACTGGAACCCCGAGTCCGAGCACGGGGGGCTCTACGAGTCCCTCGGTGACGACTACGTCGTGGACGCCGGCTCCAAGACCGTGAGCGGCACGCTCATCGACGCCGCGGGCGACAGCACCGGGGTGAAGCTGGAGATCCGGGCCGGGGGGCCGGCGATCGGCTTCCAGACGGTGACCGCCCAGATGTACTCCGACGACGACATCACCCTCGGGTACATCGCCACGGACGAGGCGATCCAGCTGTCCGCGACGCAGCCGACCACGGCCGTGCTCGCCCCGCTGGAGATCTCGCCCACGATGATCATGTGGGACCCGGAGACCTACCCGGACGTCACGGGCATCGCCGACCTCGGCCGGACCGACGCCACGGTCCGCTACTTCGAGGGCTCCGCCTACATGGCCTACCTCACCGGTGCCGGGATCCTGAGCCCCGACCAGGTCGACGGCTCCTACGACGGAACCCCGGCCGGGTTCGTCGCCGACGCCGGGGAGTCCGCGCAGCAGGGCTTCGCCTCGGCCGAGCCCTACATCTACGAGAACGAGGTCGACGCCTGGGGCAAGCCGGTGGAGTACGAGCTGGTCTACGACGCCGGCTTCCAGCCCTACCAGTCCTCGATCTCGGCGCGGTCCGACGACCTGGAGAACCTGTCCGGCTGCCTGACCGAGCTGGTGCCGCTCATGCAGCAGGCCGACGTCGACTACCTCGAGGACCCGTCCCGGGTCAACGAGATCATCCTGGAGCTGGTCGAGGAGTACGACACCGGCTGGGTGTACTCCCAGGGCGTCGCCGACTTCTCGGTGCAGCAGCAGGCCGAGCTGGGCCTGGTCGGCAACGGGGACGACGACACGCACGGCAACTTCGACACCGAGCGCGTGCAGACACTGATCGAGCAGACCACGCCGATCTTCACCGAGCAGGGCACCCCGCCGATCGAGGGCATCACGCCCGACGACCTGGTCACGAACGAGTACATCGACGAGGCCATCGGCGTCGAGTGATGAGGGACCCCCGGGCCCCCCCCCGCGCGCGACCGCGCGGCGGGCCCCGCCCCGGGGACCGGCTGTCGTTCAGGCGCCGTCGACCTCGGCCCGCAGCCGGGCCATCCGCTCGTGCACCTGGTCGACGACCTCGGCCGCCTGCGGGTCGCAGAGCGTGGCGCCGTCGGCGACCTGCCGGCCGCCCACCCAGACCGACTGCAGGTTCCGCAGCGAACAGGCCAGCACGTAGGTGCCGTAGACGTCCCACACCGGGCCGGTGTCCGGGTCGCGGGGGTCGACGACCAGGAAGTCGGCGTACCGGCCGACTCGCAGCGTGCCGACGTGGTCGTCGATGCCCAGCACCTCGGCCGAACCCCGGGTGTGCAGCTCCAGCACGTCCCGGACCGGGAGCGCGGCCGGGTCGTGGTGGGTGGCGCGGAGCAGCGCCAGCGCGGTCCGCATGTTGCCCCACGGGTCGCTCACGTCGGTGCAGGACTGGTCGTCCAGCCCGATGCCCACCCGCATGCCGAGCTCTCGGATCCGCGGGATCTGCGCGACGCCCGACGCCAGCCGGCCGTTGCTCATCGGCTGCCAGCTCATCCCGCACCCGGCGGCCGCGGCGGCCTGCAGGATCTCGTCGGTGGTCTGGATGAAGTGGCCGAACACCAGGTCCGGGCCGAGCGCCCCGGCGTCGGCGTACCAGGCGAACTTCGACTGCTGCAGCGCCACCTCGTGCGGTGTCTCCAGGAAGTGCGGCTGGTTGAGCAATCCGTGCCGGCGCATCGCCGCGACCTCCAGCTCGGCGGCGTCCCGTGACGGCGCCCACTGCACCGTGCCGCTGATCGCCAGCCGCAGGTGCAGGTCGGGATCGGCGCCGGCGGCCAGCTCCACGACCTCGTCGAGCTGGGCCAGCGCGGCATCCCGGTCGACGTCGCCCTGGGCGAGCATGACGCTGTGCACGTGCCGCAGGCCGGCGTCGACCTTTGCCCGCAACTGGGCGTGCTGGAACTCCGGGTCCGGTACCTGGGCGGCGTACCGGGCCACCCCGTCGGACTCCCGGTCGAAGGTCAGCCCGGAGTCGGTGAAGTCGAAGGCGGTGGTGATGCCGTTGCGGAGGAAGTCCTGGGCCCCGTGCCGGGTGGTCCAGTAGATGTCCTCGGCGGTGCCGGCGGTGGTGTACCGGGTCATCGCCTCGATCCAGCCGTACAGCGACTGGTCCATGCCCAGCCCGCGCGAGGCGGAGGTGAACAGGTGGCTGTGCGAGGAGACGAAGCCGGGTCCCACGAGCGCCCCGCGGGCGTCGAGCACGTGGGCGTTGTCGAGCCCGGCGAGCACCGCGGCGGGGGGCTCGCCGGGCTCGACGGCGGTGAGCCGGCCGTCGTCCCCGACGGCGAACCAGCCGAGGAACGGGTCGGGACGGTCGGGGTCCAGGGTGAGCAGGACGGCGTTGCGTACCAGGAGTCGGGTCACGGCCGGACGATGCCGGGACGACGTTGCCTCCTCGTGACGGTCAGGTCACCGCTTCCGTCCTCCCGGCCGGCGCCTCAGCCGGGCAGCCACCGGCCGGTGACCAGCTCGGTGTACATCCGGCGCAGCAGCAGACTGTTCCGGTCGGCCTTGGCGTGCGCGTTCAGCCGCGGTGCCAGCGGGAACGGCGTGGGCAGCCGGTTGAGCAGGTCGGCGTCCTCCTGTTCGACGACGTCGTCGAAGGCGATGAGGTCGGCCGCCGGCCGCTCGGCCTCGGTGTCGGTGCGCAGCACCGTCTGGATGATCGTGCAGCGTTCGTCGTCCACCGGGGTGATCGCCTTGATCATCACGTGGCCCAGGCCGTCGGGGTAGGTGATGTGCAGGTTCATGAAGAACGGCAGGTGCACCTGGCTGACCGTCGAGCGCACGGTCGAGCCGGTCTCACCGGGCCGGGCCGCCACCGGCACCTCGCTCCGGGTCTCCAGGCCGTAGGAGGTGCGCTCGAGCTGTGCCTCGGTCAGCTCGGCGTCGTCCGGGTTGCCGAAGGTGTTGCGGTGCACGAACGCCACGTGCCCGGGGTCGACGTTGTTCTCCACCAGGTGCATCGCGGTGCAGTCGAAGTCCCACTGCTTCTCCGGCACGATCCGCCAGCCGGGGGCGCCGTACTGCGGGACGTCCGGGACGTCGGCGAGCGGGCCGCCCTCGTCGTCGCCGGCCAGGCAGACCCAGACCATGCCGTAGCGCTCCTGCGCCCGGACCATCGTCAGCCCGCTCTTGGTCGGGTGCGGCGCGGTCGGGAACTGCGGGATGCGCTGGGTCAGGCCCTGGGCGTCCCACTCCCAGCCGTGGTACGGGCAGACCAGGTGGCAGTCCTTCACCCAGCCCATCGACAGCGGGGCGTCGCGGTGGGCGCAACGGTTCCAGGCGACGCTGACCGGCCCGCCGGGCACCGGCCGCCAGATCACCAGCTCCTGCCCGAGCACGGTGCGCTGGACGGGGCCGTCGGTGACCACGTCGCTGAAGCACGCGGCATACCAGAACCGGCGGAACACCGGGTGCTCGGAGATCACCAGGTGGTCGGGGCCGTGGTGGGTCGTCTCGCGGGTGGTGGTCCGCTCTGACTCGGTGAGGGTCATGCTCGCGCCTTCCTGCCCCCGGGCCGCTCGCGCCGTCCGCGCGGCCTCGGACGCCGGTGAGGCTGCCGGGCCGCGGTGTCCTCGCGATTACGCCGCCGTGACGAGTCGTCTCGCGCTGCTCATCCAGGCGTCACGCGAGCACGCCAGGGTGGCCGGGTGCTCGTGACGCAACTGCAGCAGGCGCTCGGCGACGACGCGGTCTCGGTCGACCCGGGGGTGCGCCGGACCGCCTCGACCGACTGGGCGCACATGTCGCCGGTACTGGCGGCGCGGCTCCCCGCCGGGCTGGCGGACGTCGTCGCCTTCCCGGCCGACGCGAACCAGCTGGCGCGCACGGTGGCCCTGGCGTTCCGGGCGGGCGTACCGGTGACGGCGCGCGGCAAGGGCACCGGCAACTACGGGCAGGCGATCCCGCTGCATGACGGGTTGGTGGTCGACCTGACCCGCGCTCGGCGGGTGCTCGACGTGGGGGCGGGGTGGATCACCGCCGAGGCAGGGACCCCGTTCGTCACCCTCGAGGCCGCCGCCCGGCGCACCGGCCAGGAGCTGGCGATGTTCCCCTCCACCGTCGGCAGCACGCTGGCCGGGTTCCTCGCCGGCGGTGCCGGCGGCACCGGCTCGATCGAGAACGGCTGGCTGTGGAGCGGATTCGTGACGGCCCTGGACGTCGTCCCCTGCACCGGGGCCGAGGAGCTCGTGCACCTGGAGGGGATCGAGACCGCGCCCCTGCTGCACGCCTACGGCACCACCGGGGTGATCGCCACGGCCACCGTGCGGCTGCGCCCGCGGCGGGACTGGACGGCGCTGTTCGCCTCCTTCGGCACCGAACGCGACGCGGTGGACGCCGGGCGGGCGCTGATGTCGTCGCTGGCCCCGCAGCCGCGGCTGGTCTCGGTCGACGAACCCGGCATCGTCGCCGCACTGCCGGCCGACCCGGGGATCCCGCCGGGTCGGTCCAGCCTGCGGGTGATCGTCGACACCGGCGTGCTGACCGCCGCCCGGCAGCTGGTGCGAGCGGCCGGGGGAACGGTCGAGGACGTGCGGCCGACCGGGCCGGCGCTGCTCACCTCGCTGTCGTTCAACCACGCCACCCACCGGGTGCAGAAGACCCGGCCGGGGCTGGCGCACCTGCAGGTCGGCGGGCCGACGCTGGTCGAGCGGGCCGCCGAGGTGCGGGCCCTGCTTCCGGGGGCGCTGGTGCACCTGGACGGCCTGGGCGGCGCGGCCGGGCCGGAGTTCGTCGGACTGCTGCTCACCCCGTACACGGGCACGGCGGAGCTGTACGCGGCGATGGACGCGTTGCGGGGCATCGGCGTGCACGTCAGCGACCCGCACACCTGGGAGCTCGCCGAACCGCTGGGCGACGTCCGCGCGGCCGCCGCCCGCTTCGACCCGGCCGGCCTGCTCAACCCCGGGAAGCTGCCGGCCGTCGTCCCCGCGTGACCGGTGCGGTACGTCTGCGTTACGTCTGGTCGCACCCGGTGGACACCTGCGCCCTGCCGCGGGCAGGGTCGCAGACCTCCCCGTTCGGCCACACTGTCGACGGGTCTGGAGAGGGCACCACATGACCATCCCCGTGATCGACCTGACCCCGGCACGCACCGGCGGCGACACCACCGACCTGGTCGCCCGGCTGCACACCGCGATGAGCGAGGTCGGCTTCCTCCAGGTCGTCGGGCACGGCGTCTCGCCCGACCTGGTGACGGCCGCGCACGACTCCATGGACCTGCTCGACTCGCTGCGGCCCGCCGAGCGGCGCGCGCTGCTCCGCCCGTCGGTGACCGAGCGCGGGCTCAACGAGCGGGTCGACGACGCCGGCCGGGTGATCGGCCGGACCTTCAAGTTCCTCCGTTACGACGACCTGGCCGAGGCCGTCGCCGACGGTGCGGTGGCCGGGCACCCGGACTTCTTCACCCCGAACGTGTGGCCGGCCGGGCTGCCGGTCTTCCGGGAGACCTGGCGCAGCTACCTCGACGAGGCCCGCCGGGTCTGCGACCTGCTGATGGGGCTCGTCGCCCGGGCGCTCGGCATGCCGGCGGACCACTTCGACGCCGCCTTCGCGCACTCACCGACGCTGACCGCGGTGAACTGGTACCCGCCGCAGCCGGTCGACGTCGAGCACGAGGCGACGATCCTGCGCCCGCACCCGGACTCCGGTGGGCTCACCGTGCTGCACCAGTCCGGCGACTACGACGGGCTGGAGGTGCGGCGCCCCGACGGCAGCTGGACCACGGTGCCGATGATCGAGGACGCCTTCGTCATCAACATCGGGCAGCTGATGAGCCAGTGGACCAACGGCGTCTACCCGGCGACGATCCACCGCGTCGTCGCCGGCCCGACCACGCAGCACAGCCGCCGGTCGATCGCCGTCTTCCACCTGCCCGACCTTGACACCGTGGTCGAGCCGCTGCCCAGCACGGTCGGCGCCGAGGGGCCGCGGTTCACGCCGATCAGCGTCTACGACTGGCAGCAGCAGTTCATGGCCCGCTTCGTGCAGGCCGAGAAGTACGCCGAGCCCGCGGCCGTCTGACCGGTGCGGTACCGCGGACAGGCACCCGGGGGCGGCCGGGCCGCGCCGCCCCGGTCGCTCGCCGGCTGGGACGGGACCGGCCTGCTGGCCGAGCTGGCGGCCGGGGCGGTCTCGGCCCGGGAGCTGCTCCACGAGCACGTCCGGCTGCTGACGGGCCCGGGCCGGGCCCTCGGGGCGGTGGTGGACGAGGACCTGCCGGCCGCCCGCCGGGCGGCGGAGGAGGTCGACCGCCGCCGGGCTCGCGGTGCGGAGCTCCCGCCCCTCGCCGGCCTGCCGGTGACGGTCAAGGACAGCTTCGACGCGGCCGGGCTGCGCACCTCCCACGGGCGGTTGTCCGACGCCCGGCAGGCCACCGTCGACGCACCGCTGGTGCGCCGGGTCCGCAGCGCGGGCGCGGTGGTGCTGGGCAAGACCAACGTGCCGGTGTACCTCGACGACCACCAGGCGTCGAACGCGGACCTGGGTACCACCCGCAATCCGCACGACCCGGGCCGGAGCCCCGGGGGTTCCTCCGGTGGGGCCGGCGCCGCGGTCGCGGCGGGGCTGTCGGTGGCCGACTTCGGCAGCGACCTCGCCGGGTCGCTGCGGGTCCCGAGCGCCTGGTGCGGGCTGTTCGGCCATCGGCCCAGCAACGGCATCGTCTCGAAGCTGGGGCACATGCCGTGGCCGGCGGGCGGTCTGGTGGAGCCCGCGGTGTCCGCGGTCGGGCCGATGGTGCGCTCGGCGCGCGACCTCGAGCTGTTCCTCGACGTCCTGGTCGGGGTGGAGGGCCCGCTGTCCCGGGCGTGGCGGCTGCAGCTGCCGCCGGCCTCGGTCGACGCGCTGGACCAGGTGCGGGTGGCCGTCTGGCTCGACGACCCCGCGGCCCCGATCGACGGCGAGACCCGGGCGGCTCTCACCGGGTTCGCCGAGCAGCTGGCCCGGGCGGGGTGCCGGGTCGAGGAGCTGACCGACGCCCCGGTCGCCGGTCCGGAGGCGCAGGAGCTGTTCACCCGGCTGCAGGCCGGGGAGGTGGCGCACGGGCTGGACGACGCCGCGTGGCGGGCCAGCCGGGAGCTGGCCGACCGGGCCGGCGACGCGCCCGAGGTGGTCGCCGCACGGCGGCACGTGCAGACCCTGCGCGACGCGCTCGCCGACCGGGAGGCCCAGTGGGCGGCGGTGACCGGCTGGGACGCCGTCTTCGACCGGGTGGACGTGGTGCTGTGCCCGGCCACCCCGTGCGCGGCGCCGGAGCTCTCCGACGTACCGGCCGCGCAGCGGGCGCTGGACCTGGACGGGCGGATCCTGCCGGCCGCGGACACGGTGTGGGCGTGGAGCCGGCTCTCCAGCATCGGCATGGGCCCGGCCACCGTCGTCCCGCTGGGCCCGGGGGCCGGCTCCGGCCTGCCCATCGGGGCCCAGCTGCTCGGCCGGTACCTCGACGACCGCACGCCGCTGCGGGTCGCGGCCCTCCTGGAGGAGGCGGGGGCGATCCGCTTCGCGCCCCCGGCCGGGTGGTGACCGGGGGGCGGCGCCGGCGGTCGGTCACCCGGCCCGGCGGGCACCCAGCAGGTCGCGCAGCCGGCTGACCACGGCCGCCTCGGGCACCGTCTGCAGTACGCCGTCGCGGACGACGACCCGGCCGCCCACCACCACGTGCCGCGGCCGGCGGCCGGGGGCGGCCCAGAGCAGCCCGGCGACCGGGTCGGCGACGCCGGCGTCGGCGACCCCGGAGACGTCCCAGCAGACCAGGTCCGCCCGCGCGCCGACGGCGAGCCGGCCGAGGTCCGCCCGGCCGAGCCCGTCGGCGGAACCGGTGGTGGCCCAGCCGAGCACCTCGCGGGCACTCACCGGCCGACCCGCCAGCGGGGCCACCTGCAGCGCCAGCCGGGCGTCGGCCAGCAGGTGCCCGGCGTCGTTGGACCCGCCGCCGCTGGTGCCCAGCCCGACGCGGACCCCGGCGTCGGCCAGCGCGGCCATGGGTGCCACTCCCCAGCCCATCGGCAGGTCGCAGCCCGGTGCGTGGGTGGCGGTGACCCCCGCGTTCGCCAGAGTGGCCACTTCGGCGTCGGTGACGCCGCAGAGGTGGGCGAGGGTCACGTCCGGCGCCAGCCAGCCCCACTCCTCGAGCAGCTGGAGCGGGCGGCGTCCGTAGCGCTCGTCCGCGATCACCACGTCGACCTGCTCGTTGGCCTGGGTGCGGCGGCGCAGCCCGTGCGCTGCCGCAACCTCGGCCATCAGCCGGAAGGTGACGGCGGAGTCGCTGTGCACCCCGGCGGGGCCGACGGCGACCTGCAGCACCCCGTCGTCGGTCACCCCGCCGTACGGCACCAGGGCGCCGGCGATCGCAGCGGCCGAGGCGGCGGCGGTCTCCGCGTCGTCCCGGGCGCTGCCGCGCACGAAGACCACCCGCGCACCGAGCTCGCGGGCCGCGGTCGCGGCCGCCGAGGCGATCGCCACCCCGCCGTCGGAGAGGGCGGGCCAGGTGAGGTGGTGGTCGGCCACCGTGGTCACCCCGCACAGCAGCGCCTCGGCCAGCCCGGCCGATGCCGCGGCGTGGACCAGCTCGTCGTCCACGCCGATCGCGGCGTACGCGGCCGCCATCGTCGGCAGCCACTGCGCCATCGGGACGCCGCGGGTGCCGGGCAGCGTGCGGAAGGCGGTCTGCAGCAGGTGGTGGTGCGCGTTCACCAGACCGGGTGTGACGACGCAGCCCGAGGCGTCCAGAACGTCGGTCGGGCCGGCGTCGGGCAGCGGACCCAGGGTGGCGATCCGGCTGTCGTCCCCGCACCCGACGTCGGCCCCGACCAGCTCGTCACCGGTACCGGTCCACACGGCCAGGGCGCCCGTCACGTTCAGCATGCCGGCACCCTGGCAGAGCCGTGTTCCGGGCAGGTGACGCCTGGAACGCAGCCGTCACCGCGGCGCAACGACCGGCACCTACCGTCCGCCGGGTGACCGCCCGACTGCTCACCGAACTGTCCGCTCCCGCCCTCACCGCGGCCCTCGGGCCCGACAGCGTGGTCGTGCTGCCCACCGGGGCGCTCGAACAGCACGGCCCGCACCTGCCGGTGGCGACCGACCTGATCACCGCGCAGAGCCTGGCCGAGCTGGCCGTCGAGCAGTTCGGTGACGAGCTGGACCTGTGGCTGCTGCCGCCGCTGGCCTACACGAAGTCCAACGAGCACGCCTGGTCCTCGGGCACCTTCTGGCTCTCCGCCGCGACGCTCACCGCGGTGCTCTCCGACATCGCCCGTTGCGTCGCGATGACCCCCGCCCGCCGGCTGGCCTTCCTCAACGGGCACGGCGGCAACTCCGCACTGCTGCAGGTCGCCGCGAGGGACATCCGGCTGGAGACGGGCCTGCGCACCTTCACCATGCACCCGGCGCTGCCGGCCGACCACGGTGGCGAGAGCCCCGCCGACGAGCTGGGCATGGGCATCCACGGCGGGCTCGAGGAGACCTCCCTGATGCTGCACCTGCGTCCCGACCTGGTCGACATGAGCCAGGCCGACCGCTGGGTGCCCGAGCACCTGGCCGCCTACCAGCACGTCCGCTTCGGTGGCTCGGTCTCCTTCGGCTGGTCGTCGGACGACTTCGGTCCCAGCGGGGTGATCGGCGACGCCCGCGAGGCGACCGCCGCCCGCGGTGAGGAACGCACCAAGGCGATGGTCGGCTACCTCGGTGAGGCCTTCGCCGAGGTCGCCCGCTTCGACCCGACCCCGCGATGAGCCGGCTCGCCGGACGGCGGGTGGTCGTCACCGGTGCCGCCCGGGGGATCGGCGCCGAGATCGCCCGCACCTTCGCCGCCGAGGGGGCGCAGCTGGCGCTGCTGGACCGGCTGGCCGAGGACGTCGGGCAGGTCGCCGCCGAGGTGGGTGGCCGGGCGTACCCGGTCGACCTCGCCGACGTCACCCGCACCCGCGAGGTGATGGAGAAGGCGATCGCCGACCTGGGCGGGATCGACGTGCTGGTCAACAACGCCGGCATCCTCCGGCTCGCGCCGCTGCTGGACATCGACCCGGCCGCCTGGGACGAGGTGTTCGCGGTCAACACCCGCGCGATGCTGGTGACCACACAGGTCGCGGTGCGGGCGATGAACGGCGGCCCGGGTACGGCGGTCCGCAAGATCGTGAACATGGCCAGCATGGGCGGCAAGGCCGGGGGAGGGGGACAGGCGCACTACGCCGCGTCCAAGGCCGCGGTGATCGCGCTGACCCGGGCCGCGGCCGCCGAGTTCGGCCCGCTCGGCATCACGGTCAACTGCCTCTGCCCCGGGTACGTGCTGACCGAGATGGGGGTGGGCACCCGCACCGAGGAGGACGTGCGCAGCTGGTCCGCGCGGTCGCCGCTGGGCCGGCTGGCCGAGCCGCGCGACGTCGCCCGGGCCGCGCTGTTCCTGGCCGGGGAGGACTCCGACTACCTCACCGGCGAGGCGATCAACGTGACCGGCGGGATGATCACGCATTGACCGGACGCAACAGCTGGGGCCTCGCCCCGGACGCCGTGGACCTGCGCCGCCCGGAGCTGCCCGAACGCGCCGTGCAGGTCGCCGCCCTCCCGCAGCGCCTCACCCTCGACCTGGCCCGCACCGCGGTGGTCGTCGTCGACATGCAGAACGACTTCTGCGCGCCCGGTGGCTGGCTCGCCTCGATCGGGGTCGACGTCTCCGGCGCCGGCGCCCCGGCCGCCGCACTGGAAGCGGTGCTGCCCCGGTTGCGGGCGGCCGACGTCCCGGTGGTGTGGCTCAACTGGGGCAACCGGCCGGACCTGGCCAACCTGCCGCCCGGGGTACGGCACGTGTACGACCCCGACGGGGCCGGCACCGGGATCGGTGACCCGCTGCCCAACGGCTCGCGGGTGCTCGAGCTCGGTTCCTGGTCGGCCGCGGTCGTGGACGGGCTCACCGTCGACCCGCGCGACCTGCACGTGGCCAAGTACCGGATGAGCGGCTTCTGGGACACCCCGTTGGACTCGGTGCTACGGAACCTGCGGGTCGACACCCTGCTGTTCGCCGGGGTCAACGTCGACCAGTGCGTGCTCGCCACGCTCGTCGACGCCGCCTGCCTCGGCTACGACGTCGTCCTCGTCGAGGACCTGTGCGCCACCACCTCACCGGAGTTCTGCACCCAGGCGACCGTCTACAACGTCCGCCAGTGCTTCGGCTTCACCACCACCTCGGCCGAGCTGCTCGCCGGCCTGCCGACCGACCCCGACTGACCAGGAGATCCCCATGGCCGCCGCGCCCGTCGTCAAGTCCCTCGCCGACATCACCCCGCACTACATCGGTGACAACCGCACGGTGAAGCTGGCCGTGCTGTCCGGCCCCGCGGACGGCTCCAGCACCACCGTCGTCCTGGAGATCTGGGAGCCGGGCGGCTCCCAGCCGGACAACTCGCACGCCGAGTCCACGGAGACCTTCGTCGTCCTGAAGGGGACGGCCCGGGCGCACAGCGACGAGCACGTCGCCGACCTCGGGCCGGGCAACGTGATCGTGCTGCCGGCCACCTCGGTGCACCACATCGTCAACTCCTCGGCGACCGAGCGGCTCTACACGATCACGGTGATGGAGAACGACGGCGGCTTCGCCGACCTGATCCTCACCGGTCCGGAGGCGACCCTCGACGAGGCCGACGCCGCGGTGCTGAACACCGTCCTCGTCGGGGTGTGAGGCCGGTGGTGCAGACCGTCCCGCCCAGCGCCCTCGTCGAGCAGGAGGTGCGTGACGCCGTCGCCCGGTACGAGGCGGCGCTGGCCGCCGACGACCTGGTCGAGCTCGACGCGTCGTTCGCCCCGGGGGAGACGACCGTGCGGGCGGACGCAGCCGGCGTGCTCGTCTCGCACGCGGCGATCAGCGACTACCGCCGGGGCCGCGGCGGTGCCCCCGCCCGCACGATCACCGCCCTGCACGTGCGGGTGCACGCGCCGGGGGTGGCGACCGCGCTGGCCGAGACGCTGCGGCCGGACGGCACCCGCGGCCTGCAGACCCAGGTGTGGGAGAAGGGCCCGGCAGGCTGGCAGATCAGGGTCGCGCACGTGAGCGCCACCCCGCCACCGTCGACCGCCGACCCCGAGCCGGCCCGCACCGACCCGGCGACCTGGCGGGTGGCCGGCTCCCCCCTCGTACCGCCCACCGGCAGCGGCCCGCTGGACGGGGCGCGGCTGGCGGTCAAGGACCTGATCGCGGTGGCTGGGCACCCGGTGGGCGCGGGCAACCCGGTGGTGCTCGCCGAGTCGCTGCCCGCAGCGGACCACGCCCCGGTGCTCGCCCGGCTGCTGGCGGCCGGCGCGGCGATCCGCGGCATCGCCCGCACGGACGAGCTGGCCTACAGCCTGTCGGGCACCAACGTGCACTCCGGCAGCCCGGTCAACCCCTGGGGCGCCGGGCTGGTCGTCGGCGGCTCGACCAACGGGCCGGCCAGTGCGGTCGCCCGCGGCCTGGCCGACGTCGGGGTGGGCACCGACACCGCCGGCTCGATCCGGGTGCCGGCCTCCTACTGCGGCCTGCACGGGCTGCGGCCCACCCACGGCGCCGTCCCGCTCGACGGGGTCCTGCCGCTGGCGCCCAGCTTCGACACCCTCGGCTGGCTCACCCGCGAGGCGGGGCTGCTGCACCGGGTCGCGGAGGTGCTGTTGCCCGCGGCGGGCCCGATCAGGGCGCTGGTGCTCGCCGAGGACCTCCTGGCCCTCGCCGACCCGCCGGTGGCCCGCGCGCTGGCCGGTGCCGCGGCGGAGCTGGCGGCCACGGTCGGGCTCCCGCTGTCGACCGGGCAGCTGACGACGCCGGAGGAGCGGGAGCGCTGGTTCACCGCCTTCCGCGCCGTGCAGGGGGCCGAGGCATGGACCGCGCACGGCGACTGGATCACCGCGCACCCCGGGGTGCTCGGACCGGGCATCGCGCAGCGCTTCGCCGACGGTGCCGCGGTGACCGGAGGGCAGCTGGCCGCCGCCCGCGAGGTGGTGGCCGAGGGGCGGGCGGCGCTGGCCGGACGGCTGCCCGCCGGGGTCGCCGTCCTCATGCCGGCGGCCAGCTCCCCGGCGCCCCCGGTGCTGGCGACGGCCGAGCGCAAGGCCACCTACCGCGCGGCGACCCTGCGGCTCACCTGCCTCGCGGGGGTCGGTGGGCTGCCGGTGGCCGTGGCACCGGCAGCGCTGGTCGAGGGGCTGCCGGTCGGGCTCGCGGTGCTCGGTGCCGCGCGGTCGGACACCGCGCTGACCGGCCTGCTCGCCGGGTGGGACCGGCGGCTGACCCCGCCGTCCTGACCCCCCGCCCGGCTGAGGACCGGCCGGGTCAGGGCTCCCGGGCGGCCAGCAGGTGCCCGGCCCCGGCGCCGCCGGTCACCGGTCCTCTCCCCGGGTCAGGCGCCAGACGCGGTCCCGGCTCATCGGCAGCTCGTGCGGCCGGACGCCGAGGGCGTCGCGGACCGCGTTCGCGATGGCCGGGGCCACCGGGTTGTAGGGGGCCTCGCTCATCGACTTCGCACCGCGCGGGCCCAGCGCGTCGGAGGTGTCGGCGAACAGCACGCGGGTGGCCGGCACGTCCCCCAGCTGCGGCGTGCGGTAGTCCCGGAAGCCGCGGGTGAGCACCCGGCCGTCGGTCACGACCAGCTCCTCCTGGAGGGCGGACCCCACGGCCTGGGCGACCCCGCCCTCCACCTGCCCGCGCAGCTGCTCGGGGTTGAGCACCACCCCGGCGTCCACGGCCTGGACCGAGTCGAGCACCCGGACCTCACCGGTGGCCGGTCGCACCGCGACCCGCACGGCCTGCACGTTGAACGCCACCGACCGCCCGGTGCCGGTGTTCACGCCCGTCGCCGACAGCGGCCGGTCCAGCCGGCCGAGACCGCCTGCGGCGTCCAGCCGGCGGCGCACCTCCTCGGCGGCGTGCTGCACCGCCTGGCCGGCGACGACCGACCCGGTGGAGCCGAACGCGCCGGAGTCGTAGCCGGACGTCGCGGTGTCCGAGGGCACCAGCCGGACCCGGTCGGGGGAGAGCCCGAGGGCGTCGGCGACGAGCTGGGTGTGCACCGTGGCGGTGCCGTTGCCGAACTCCGCCGTGCCGATCTCGACGGTCGCGGTGCCGTCGAGGGCGAGGACGACGCGGGCGTGCGAGTGGTGGCCGCGGGGCGGGATGGTGGCGATCATCGCCAGCGCCATGCCCTCGCCGACCAGCCAGCCCTCGTCCTCGGGAGCCGCGGCCCGCGTCTCGGTACGCGTCTCGGCGAGCGCCTGCTCGGCGAGGTCGAGGCACTGGTCGAGCCCGTAGCTGCCGTACGCCAGGTCGGTGTTCGGGTACCCGTCGACCACGAACGGGTCGCCGGGGACGACGACGTTGCGGCGGCGCAGGTCGAAGGGGGAGATGCCCACCAGCCGGGCGAGCTCGTCCAGCGCGGACTCGATGGCGAACACCACCTGGCCCAGGCCGTACCCCCGGAACGCGCCGCTCGGCGGGTTGTTCGTGTAGACCGCCTCGGCGTCCACCCGCTTGTTCGGGGCCCGGTAGACCGCCACCGACTCGTGCACGCCGTGGTACATCACCCCGGGCCCGTGGTTGCCGTAGGCGCCGGTGTCGCTGAGCACGTCGACGTGCAGTGCGGTGAGCCGGCCGTCGGCGTCGGCGCCGACGGCCACCGACACCCGCATCGGGTGGCGCATCGGCACGGCGGTGAACTGCTCCTCGCGGGTGAGCTCCAGCTGCACCGGCCGGCGGTCGCCCCGCTCGGCCAGCCGCAGGGCGGCGAGGGCGACGACGTCCTCGACGAGCAGCTCCTGCTTGCCGCCGAACCCGCCGCCGACCCGGGCGGCGACCACCCGCACGCCCGCCGGGTCGCGGCCGAGCATGCGGGCCAGCTCGGCCCGGACCAGGAAGGGCACCTGGGTGCTGGTCCGCACCACCAGGGTGCCGTCGTCGTCCACCCACGCCCGGGCCCCGTGCGTCTCCAGTGCGGCGTGGGTGACCCGGGCGCTGGTCCAGGTGCCGCGGACGGTGTGCGCCGCGGCGCGCAGCGCGCCGGCGACGTCCCCGACCTCACCGTGCGAGGCGGCCACCACGTTCCGGCCGGGCTCGGCGATCCGGGACGCCACCGGGTCCTTGTCGCCGTGCAGCAGCGGTGCCCCGGGCGACCGGGCCGCCTCCGGGTCGCACACCGCCGGCAGCGGCTGGTAGACCACCTCGACCAGTGCGGCGGCCCGCGCGGCGACGGCGGCGGAGACGGCCACCACCGCGGCCACCCGCTGCCCGGCGAAGCGCACCACGTCGTCGAACAGCCGGGTGTCGTCGGGGTCGTCCAGCCGGTTCTCGTGCCGGCCGGTCGAGTAGAGGACGTCCGGGGCGTCACGGGAGGTCAGCACCAGCTCGACGCCGGGCACCGCCTCGGCGCGCGAGGTGTCGATCGAGACGATGCGGGCGTGCACGACGTCGGCGCGGACCAGCCGCACGTGCAGCACCCCGGCGTCGGGCAGGTCGAGGGTGAACGGCTCCCGGCCGGTGACCACGCGCGGCCCGGCCGGCGCGGCGACGGACGAGCCGACGGCCGCGCCACCCGCACCGGCCGGCGCCACGTTGACCCGGCCGGCCAGCGCGTCGCGGATGGACCGGTAGCCGGTGCAGCGGCACAGGTTGCCCTTGAAGCACCGCTCCGGATCGGCGACCCGCACCTCCCCGTCCTCGTCGGCCAGCGCGCTCGCGGTGACCACCCAGCCCGGCGTGCAGAACCCGCACTGGAAGCCGGCCGCCTCGACGAACCGGCGCTGCACCGGCGACAGCTCCTCCGGGGTGCCCAGCCCGGCCGCCGTGGTGACCGTCCGGTGCTCGGCGCGGACGGCCGGGGTGATGCAGGAGTGCACCGGGGTCCCGTCGAGCAGCACGGTGCACGCGCCGCAGTCACCGGAGTCGCAGCCCTTCTTGACCGCCGTCCCGCCGCACTCGCGGATCCAGGTGCGCAGGCACTGGCCCGGCGCCGGAGCCCCGGGCACCGCCGTCCCGTCCAGGATCACCGCGGGCCTCCGGTCAGTTCGGCGTGCACCTCGGCGGCGAGCCGCCCGGTCTGCGCGGCCCGCCAGTCGGCGGCACCGTGCGCGTCGGCGTACCAGCCGACCTCGGCACCGGCCCGGGCCACCGCGTCGCGCACCGACCGGCCGGACGCCGACGGGGGCACCGCCAGCACGACCGGCCGCGGCACCGAGCCGGTCACGGTGAGGACGACGGCACCGGTCTCGTACCGCCCGATGACCAGGGCGGCGGTCCGGCCGTAAGTGGTCAGCGCGGCCCGCCGGCACGCCGTGGGTGCCCGGAGCGCCGACCCGGGCAGGTCCACGGCCCGGACCACCTCGCCGGGGCGCAGGTCCACCACGCCGGCGTCCCGCACGAACGCCGCCACCGCGCTCCGGCGCTCGCCCCCGTCGGGCGTCCAGACCACCACCTCGCCGGCCAGCGCCGCCGTCAGCGCGATCACCGCGCCGGCCGGGAGACCCAGGCACAGGTTGCCGCCGACGGTGGCCGCGGACTGGACCTTGAACGACATCAGCAGCGCCTCGGCGCACTGCCGGGGCAGCACCGGCGACGGCCAGGGCGCCTGCTGGAGCTGCGCGACCGTGCAGGTCGCGGACAGCCGCAGGCCGCCGTCGGGCAGCGGTTCCCACGGCGCCCAGGCCATCGCGGTCAGGTCGACCAGGCCGGTGACGTCCGGCTGCGGCTCGGAGAACAGCCAGGTGCCGCCGGCCAGCACCCGCTCGCCCGGTCGCAGCGCCAGGTCGCCGCGGACGTTCGCCTCCCGATGGGTCTGCACCCAGGCCAGGTCCATCACTCCACCTCCGCGAGCTGGTCGTAGGTGGCGCTGATCGCGGAGACGCGATCGCGCCCGGTGCGCCCCACCCGGGTCAGGACGCCGTCGGCCAGCACGCCCACCAGGGACATCGCCGCCGCGTAGGAGTCGTAGGCCAGCGCCCCCTGGACCGGGCACGGCAGCCACACCCGCGCGGCACCCGAGTGGGCGACGGCGGTCGGGTCACCGAGGAGCACCACGTCGGCGCCGGTGCCGGCCGCGCGGGTCAGGAAACCGGCGAAGCCGGCCGGCCGGCGGCGGAAGCCGACGGCGACCACCGCGTCGCCGCGGCCCAGGTCGACCAGCTCCTCACCGACCACCTGCCCCGGGAGCGGGGCCAGCGAGACCCGGGGGCGGGCCTGCACGAGCTGCCCGCGCAGGTGCAGCGCGACCGGGTGGCTGTTGCGCCAGCCGGCGACGAGCACCGAGCGGGCGTCGGCCAGCAGCGCCACGGCGTCGGCGACGGCCGGTTGCCGCACCGCGGTCGCGACGGCCGCCGCCTCGTGCTCGGCGTGCGCGACCAGGTCCGCGGGCCCCGCCACCCGCCGGGGCTCACCGGCGGTGCGCAGCGCCCGGAGGTGGTCGCGGACCTCGTCGAAGTCGGCGAAACCGAGGGAGCGGAACAGCCGGCTCATCGTCGCCTTCGACACCCCGGCGAGCGCGGCGAGCTCGCCGGCGCGGTAGGTCGCCAGGTCGTCCAGGTGCGCCAGCAGCGTCTCGGCGGCGCGCCGCTCCTGGGACGTCAGCCCGGGGTGGCACCGGGCGATCCTCTCGTCGATCCGCAGGCCGGTCACGGCCGGCCCCGCGCCGCCACGGCACGCACCGCGGCCTCCAGGGCGTCCAGGCCCCGGGCGACGTCGACCTCGCGGACGTCCTCGTCGGGGGAGTGGCTGATCCCGTCGGCGCAGCGCAGGAAGAGCATGCCGACGTCGGTGACGGCGGCCAGCGCCATCGCGTCGTGGCCGGCGCGGCTCCACAGCCCCATCGGCTCGGCGGCGCCGACGTCGTCGGTGGACCGGATGCCGTCGGCGACCGCCTGCTGCAGCCACCCGGCGCACGGGGCGGCGGGCGCGCGGTGGGTCTCGACGACCTCCAGGCCCAGCCCGCGCCGGTCGCAGATGCCCGTGATCTCGGCGTGCATGACGTCCCACATCGCGTCCCGCTCGGGGTCGGTCGCGGCCCGCAGGTCCAGGGTCAGGTCGGCCCGGCCGGGGATGACGTTGACCGCGCCGGGCAGCACGTCGAGCCGGCCGACCGTGGCGATGGTGTCGCTCGCCCGGGCCAGCCGTTCGATCGCGACCACCGCCTCGGCGGCGCCGACCAGGGCGTCGCGACGGCGGGGGTAGGGGGTGCCGCCGGCGTGCCGCGCCTCGCCGATCACCGAGAGCCGGAAGCGCCGGGCGCCGGCGATGGCGGTGACGTACCCCAGCGAGCGGTCGGCTGCCTCCAGGCAGGGCCCCTGCTCGATGTGCGCCTCCAGGTAGCCGACCAGCTCGGCCGGCCGGCGGGCCGCCTCGCCGACCCGGGCCGGGTCGAGCCCGAAGTCGCCGAACGCCTGGCGCAGCGTCACCCCGTCGTCGTCGCGCAGGTCCCACCAGGCCGGGTCCCAGGTGCCGGCCACCGCCTGGCTGCCGAGCAGCGCCTTGCCGAACCGGGCGCCCTCCTCGTCGCCGAAACCGACCACCTCGAGGGCGAACGGGAGGTCGGCACCGCGCAGCCGCTCGGCCACCGCGACGGCCATGACGACCCCGAGCATCCCGTCGAAGCTGCCGGCGTCCGGCACGGTGTCCAGGTGCGAGCCGAGAACCAGGGCCGGCATCCCGGGGGAGCCGCCCTCACGGCGGCCCCACTGGTTGCCGGCCGCGTCCTGCCAGGTGCGCAGCCCGGCCCGCGCCATCCAGCTCGCCGTGAGCCGGTTGGCCGCCGCGTGCTCCCCGGTGAGGTGGCGGCGCTCCAGGTGGAGCGGGCTCGCGGAGAGCCGGTCCAGCTCGGCGCAGCGGGCGAGGACGCCGGCGGCAGAGCTCCCGGAGGTGGTCATGCCCCGTACACCTCGCGCGCGGCGCCGACCCCGCCACCGGCCGGGACCGGCGCCCCGGAGCCGCGGAGCACCTGCTCCAGCGCGGCGAGGGTGGTCAGCACCGCGTCCCGGCGGGCGTTGTGGCCCATCGTGCCGATCCGCCAGACCCGACCGTGCAGCGGACCGAAGGAGGTGCCGATCTCGATGCCGAAGTCCTCCAGCAGCGCCGCCCGGACGCCCTCGCCGGGCACGCCGTCGGGGATGTGCACCGCGACGACGTTGGTCATCCTGTGCGCCACGTCCCCGAACACCGCCAGCCCGAGGCCGCGGACCCCGGCGAGCATCGCCCGGCCGTGCAGCTCGTGCCGGGCGACCGCCGCGTCGAGGCCCTCCTCGACCAGCAGCCGGGCGCACTCGCGGGCCGCGTAGAGCATGGTGGCGGCCTCGGTGTGGTGGTTGAGCCGGCGCGGGCCCCAGTAGGCCATCACCTGGGCCAGGTCGAGGTAGTTGGAGGCGATCCGGGTGCCCCGGTCGGTGTCGTCGTCGGCCCGGATGCCGGCCTCCACGTGCGTGCGGCCCTCGATCAGCGCGGCCGCCCGGGGCGAGAGGGTGATCGGCGCGCTGCCGGACGGGCCGCCGAGGCACTTCTGCAGGCCCGCGGTGGCGGCGTCGATGCCCCAGGCGTCGGCCTCGAACGGGTTGCCACCGAGCGAGGCGGTCGCGTCGCAGTACAGCAGCACGCCGTGCCGGCGGCAGATCTCACCGAGGTCGGCGAGCGGCTGGCACATCGTGGTGGAGGTGTCGCCCTGGACGACCGCGAGGAGCTTCGGCCGGACCCGGACGACCGCCTCCTCCACGGCCTCGGGGGGGACGACCTCGCCCCACGGCACCTCGACGGTGTGCACCTCGGCGCCGCACCGGGCGGCGATCTCGGCGAGCAGCTGGCCGAACCGGCCGAACACCGGCACCAGCACCCGGTCGCCCGGCTCCAGCAGCGACACCAGCGCCGCCTCGATGCCGGCGCGGGAGGTGCCGTCCACCAGGAACGTCTGCTCGTTGGCGGTGCGGAAGACCTCGCGGTAGAGCGCCATCGTCTCGTTCATGGTGGCGGTCATGAACGGGTCGAACTGCCCGACCAGCTGCGCCGACATCGCCCGCAGCACGCGGGGGTCGACGGTGATCGGGCCGGGGCCCATGAGCAGCCGGGGCGGCACGCGCAGCTCACCGGTGGGGACCATCAGGCGCTCCTGTCGAGCTGGGTGCCCCAGCCGTGGTCGGGCCGGGAGGGGTCGACGGGTCGGCCCCGCACCAGGGTGTGCGTCACCCGGCCGGGGAGGGTGAGCCCGTCGTAGGCGGAGATCGGGTTGCGGTGGGCCAGCCGCTCGGCGGCGACCACGGTGTCGCCATCGGTGTCGTGCACGACCAGGTCGGCGTCGGCCCCGACGGCGATCCGGCCCTTCCGGGCGAGCCCGGCCAGGTCGGCGGTGTTCCGGGACATCCACCGGCTGACGGCCGCGACGTCGATCCCGCGGCGGGCGGCCTCGGCGGCCACCGCGGTGAACCCGACCTGCAGGCCGGAGACGCCGCCCCAGGCCTGCTGCAGGTCGCCACCGCCGCGGCTCTTCTCCTCGGCCGTGGCGGGGGAGTGGTCGCTGACCACGCAGTCGATGACGCCCTCGGTCAGCGCCGCCCAGAGCTCGTCGCGGTTGCCGGCGTCCCGGATCGGCGGGCAGCACTTGAACTGGGGCGCGGCGTCGGGGATCCGCTCGGCGCTGAAGGTCAGGTAGTGCGGGCAGGTCTCCACCGTCACCGGCAGCCCCTCGTCCCGGGCGGCCTGCAGCAGGGGCAACGCCCGGGCGCTGGACAGGTGCAGCACGTGCACCCGGGCGCCGGTCTCCCGGGCGCCGTCGACGACCTGCCCGATCGCGGCGGTCTCGGCGTCGTCCGGGCGGCTGAGCAGGAAGTCGGCGTAGGCCCGGCTCGGCCGTGCCGGCGTCGCCGCGAGGACGGCGGCGTCCTCGGCGTGCACGATCACCAGCCCGCCGAACCCGGCGACGGTCCGCAGCGCGCGGCGGAAGGCCACCGGGTCCAGCGGCGGGAACTCGTCGACGCCGCTGGGGGAGAGGAAGCACTTGAAGCCGAACACCCCCGCCGCCCACAGCGCCTCGAGGTGGCCGTCGTTGCCCGGCACCGCACCGCCCCAGAACCCGACGTCGACGGCGAGCTGCCCGCGGGCCGCCTGCTGCTTGGCGCGCAAGTGCTCGACCGTGGTGGTCGGCGGGATCGAGTTGAGCGGCATGTCGACGAGCGTGGTGACCCCGCCGAGGGAGGCGGCCCGGGTGGCGGTGGCGAAGCCCTCCCAGTGCGTGCGGCCCGGCTCGTTGACGTGCACGTGGGTGTCCACCACGCCGGGCAGCAGGTGCGCGGTGTCCGGCACCTCGAGCGCCCCGTCGACGGGGCTGTCGTAGAGGTCGATCGCGGTGATCCGTCCGTCGGCGATGCGCACCGTGGCCGGGCGGACCGTGTCGCCGACGAGCACCCGCCGCGCGCGCACGGCGGAGACCGCGCCCGTCCCGCTCACACGATCTCCTCGGCGACCAGCGTTGCGGCGACGTGTGTGGGGCGCTCGCATCGTGTTGTCCGAGCCGTTTCGCTCACGCGAATGCCGGCACGGCGGCCCACGCGCGGGGCTCGGCCGGGGCGCCGGCCCGCTGGAGCGTGGCCTGGATCAGCCCGTAGGGCCGGTCGGCGGCGACGAAGACCTCGCCGCCGTTGGTCATCGCGAACGGGGCCAGGTCGACCTCGAAGTGGTGCTTGTTCGGGCAGCTGACCCGGATCTCGGCGATCTCCGGGACGGCGTCCATCGCCGCGGCGCCCATCGCGTGGATGGTCTGCTGCAGCGCCAGGCTGTGGGTGCCGGCGAAGGCGTCGACCAGCGCGGTCCGGACGGCGCCGTGGGCGGCGTTCCAGTCGAGGTCCGTGCTGGTGTAGCGCCACCAGGCGGTGACGCTGGTGGCGAGGATCCGGTCGGTCGTCTCGGCCAGGGTGGTGAACCCGTCGCGGGGGAACCCGGAGAACTCGCTGCCGGTGCTCTTCAGCACGGTCAGGTCGGTGAGCCCGCCGAGCACGAACGTCTCGTCCCCGTCGGTCTGCACCACCGCGGTGCGCGTCTCCCGCCCGGTCCGGGCGAAGGAGTGCCCCGCGCCGCCCGTGCCGGCGCCGATGCGCTCCCAGGCGTATTGCTCGGCGGACATCTGCGTGCCGGTCACCCACGCCTGGGCGCGCCAGTGCCCGGCCAGCACCAGCAGGAACGCCTCGGGGGAGGAGACGCCGTGCTCCTTGGCGAGCGCGTAGACGGTGTTCTTCTGCGTGTCGGTGGCGTGCACGTGCCCGTTGTCGCCGTCGGTGTAGGCCGGGGCGAAGTCCCCGCGCAGCTGGGTGCTGACGTTCAGGTCGGCGATCACGTGCACCGGGGTGTCCCGCTCGATGCGGACGAGGCGGCACTCGGCCTTGCCGTACTGGTTCGGGCCCAGCACGTAGGTGCCGGGGAGAGGGGAGTTGCTCATCAGGACCCCCGGTAGGTGGTGTAGGCGAACGGGCTCAGCAGCAGGGCCACGTGGTGGTGCTCACCCGGGGTGACCGTGAAGGCCACGGTCACCTCGGGGTGGAAGGTCGCGCGCTGCTGCGCGGCGAACCAGGCGCCGGTGTCGAACCGGACGGTGTGACCGCCCGCCGGCAGGTCGCCGTCGGGCCGCCAGCGCCCGTCGGCGTCGGTCCGGCCGGTGGTGGTGCTGCCGTCGGGCAGCGTGAGGACGACGTCGAGGCCGGCCGCGGGGCGGCCGAGGACGGCGTCGAGGACGTGGGTGCTGACGGTGCTCACGGTTCGAGGAGTCCTTCCAGGCGGAGCAGCGCGATCTCGGCCAGCTGGGCGCGCGTCACCGCCCGCTCGGTGGTGGCGTCGTGGGTGAGCCGTCGTTCGAGGAGGTCCAGCAGCTCCGGGCCGGTGCGGCCCGCGGCGCGGACCAGGTAGATGCGGCCGAACCGCGCCTCGTAGCGCCGGTTGCCCTCCGCGAGGCGGCGCTGCAGCTCGGCGTCGGCCGGGTCGACGCCGGCCTGCTCCCGGCTCGACAGCGCGGCGCCCGGACCGTCGCCGGCCGGCCGCTCGCCGATGCGCGGGTGGTCGGCCAGGGCGGCGGTCACCTCGGCGTCGGTCCAGGTGGCCGCCTGGTCGCGGGCGGCGCCGAGCAGGCCGTCGACGTCGCCGTACGGCCGGCCGGCCACCAGCGTCGTCACGAACGAGGGGACGTCCGCGCACCGCCGGACCAGCGCCGCGGCGTCGGCGACCGGCAGGAGGTCGAACTCGGCGATGCGCACCCGGTGAACGTAGGAAACCGGCGTTTCACCAGCGTTGCGTTCGTTTCAGCGTTGTGTGTCCTCACCCGGCGCCGGGCACGGCTCAGGCCGGGCCGGGCCCTCCGGCGGGCCGGGAGTACCGGACGGCCAGGTCGAGCAGGTCCCGGTCCCGCCCCACGGCGGCGACCAGGCAGACCCCGACCGGGAGACCCGCGGCGGTCCGGGTGGGGACGCTGACCGCGGGCAGGCCGGCCAGCCCGGCCAGGCAGGTCAGCCGCATGGTGGCGTTCCGGTTCCCCAGAGTGGCGCCGGCCGACGTCAGCGGCGCCACCGAGGGCGCGCTGGGCAGCACCAGGACCCGGTCGCCGACCAGCTCGCGCACCTGCGTCCGGGCCACGTCCAGCACCGCACGGGCCCGGCCGGCGGTTCCGGCGTCGATGCCGGCGGCGTGCGCGAACCGGGCCCGCACGTCGGCGCCCAGCACGTCCAGCCGGCTCTCCAGCCAGCCGCCGTGCGAGGCCCAGGCCTGGTGCGCCTGCCAGGTCTGGAAGGCGACCCGCCACGCGTCGAGGTCGGGGAGCGGCGCGTCGACCTCCGTGGCATCCGTCCCCGCGAGCCAGCCGCGCACCGCCTCGGCGACGTCCGCGTCGGCCAGCGCGAGCAGCCCGGGCGCGACCACCAGCTCGTCGCTGCCGCCGGGCGACCCGGGGGGCAGCAGCACGTCGCCGACCGCCCGCAGCAGGTCCGCCGACCGGGTCAGCCAGCCCACCGTGTCGAAGTCCGGGGCGAGCGGGAGCAGGCCGGCCCGGTCCACCGCGTCGTGGGTGGTCCGGATCCCGTAGAGGCCCTGGTAGGCGGCCGGGACGCGGATCGACCCGCCGGTGTCGGTGCCCAGACCGATGGTGGCGGCGCCCAGGCCGACGGCGGTGGCGCTGCCGCTGGAGGAGCCACCGGGGAGGCGGTACGGGGCGGCCGGGTTGGGCGGGGTGCCGGAGTGGGCGTTGGCCCCGGCCAGCGAGTACGCGAGCTCGTCGGTGCGCGCGATGCCCCGGACCGCGGCCCCGGCGTCCAGCAGCCGGCGCACGGCGTCCGCGTGCGCCGGCTCGGGGGCGGCCTGCGCCAGCCAGGCCGGGTTGCCGGCCCCGACGGCGTGCCCGGCGACCGCGTACAGGTCCTTGACCGCCAGGGTCTGGCCGGTCAGCGGACCGTCCCCGCTCGGGGCGACGAGCGGGTCACCGACGACCCGCCAGACCCGGGTGTCCAGCGGCGGGGGTGGCACGGAGACGTGGGCGGCGGTGACCTGCCAGCCACCGTGCTCGGGCACGCCGGGCGACCGCGCCCAGACCTGGGTCTGCAGCCCCTGCCCGCCGCGGGACAGCTCCGTGACCGCCACGACCACCGCGTGGTCGTCGTCGATCACCCGGACGTGGGTCTGCAGCAGGGTCCGTCGCGGCGCCCCGCCCCGGGAGGAGCGGAAGGCGGCGATCCGGTCGTGCCCGACCAGCAGGCCCTCGGCGTCGGCGCGCAGCGTCCCGGGCCCGGGGGCGAACAGCCGGTCCAGCGCGGCGACGTCGTCGGACATCAGCGCGGCCTCGTAGGCGGCGAACGCCTCGAGCAGGCCGGGCGGCACGGGTGCGGGCGCGGTCACCGGAAGTCGGCCTTGCGGATGGTGGCGTGCACGCCCTTGACCACGTCGACCACCTGGCTGATCCGGAAGTCGGTGGCGGCGGAGAGGTAGGCGTAGGCCAGCCGCGGGTCCATCCCGAACCGGGCCTGCAGCAGGGCGATCGCGGCCCGCACGCAGTGCTGCACGGCGAGGTCCAGGTCGGGGTCCATGCCGGTGGGGACGAGGAACTCGGTGGTCTCCGCGAGCGGGCCGGCCAGCTCCCCGAACCGCGCCAGCGCGTCCTCGCGGGCGACGACGTCGAACCGGACCGTCGCGCGCAGGCTGCCCTCCATCGCGGTCAGGCTGACCTCGCCGTCGCCCTGGGCGAAGTGCGGGTCGCCGACGTAGGCGAGCGCGCCGTCGACCTGGACCGGCAGGTACAGCGTGCTGCCCGCCGTCAGCAGGGCGATGTCGATGTTGCCGCCGTGCGGGCCGGGCGGCACCGAGTGCGGCCGCTCGCTGCCCGGGACGGCGACGCCCATGATCCCCAGGAACGGGCGCAGGGGGAACCGCACCGATCGCTCCCCGCCCTCGACCAGCGGCAGCAGGCCGGCGCCGCCGTCCGCGCTGACGGTGGCGAAGGCGCTGTAGACGGCCTCGGCGTCGCGGGGGTACTCCCCGGCGAGGGCGCCCCGGCCGTGCCGGTTGGAGATGACGCCGTAGGGCACCCGCGGCGTCGCGGCCAGGACGGTGACCGCCAGCAGGTCACCGACCCGGGCGCCGTCGACGGCGATCGGCCGGCTGACCACGTGCGGGCCGTCGACCCCGAACCGGTGCGGTGCCTCGCTGCGCGCGAGCGCGATCGCGTCCTCGAGCACGTCGGTGGCGCCGTGCCGGCCGAAGTACGCGGTCGGGTCGCGCCCCTGGTCCTCGAGGATCCCCTCGTGGCTCACCGTGTCGAGGGTGACCTCGGTGCCGGGGTCGACGGTGAGCGCCGGGGGGTCCGCCGCGCAGGGCAGCCGCCCCCACAGCACGTGCTCCGGCGTCGAGGGCAGGTAGGTGGCGGCCGGGATCGGGCCGCTCCCGGGCTGCAGGGCTGGACTCGTCACCGGCCGGAAGCTACGAGACCGACGTTTCCGGCGTGTTCCGATGCCGGTCCGCCGGCAGCGGTCCGGCGCGCGCACGGTGCCGCAGCGGACCGTGCTGACACGCCGCGACTCGCCCACGGGTATGGCGCAGCCCACATCGTCGGGTGTTCAGTGGGCCGCCAGCTGACGACCCGAGGAGCTCCCATGCCGCGTCGACGGTCCACCCTCGTCGCCCTCACCGGGCTGGTCGCCGGCCTGGTGGTCACCGGCCCGGCCGGTCCCGCCGCCGCCGACCCGGTGCCGGACCGCCAGCCGCTCGCCGTCGGCACCGGCGGTGCCGTCGCGACGGTGGACCCGGATGCGACCCGGGTCGGTCTCGAGGTGCTGGCCGGCGGCGGCAACGCCGCGGACGCGGCGGTCGCCGCGGCCGCCGCGCTGGGGGTCACCGAGCCCTACTCGGCCGGCATCGGTGGGGGCGGCTTCTTCCTCTACTACGACGCGGCCAGCGGCACGGTGTCCACCATCGACGGCCGTGAGACCGCACCGCTGGCGATGGGGGCCGACGCGTTCCTGGGCGAGGACGGGGAGCCGCTGCCGTTCCAGGAGGCCGTCCGGAGCGGGCTGTCGGTCGGCACGCCGGGCACCGCGCTGACCTGGGCCCGCGCCCTGGAGCAGTTCGGCACGATCCCGCTGGGGGAGGCGCTGCGCGGGGGGACCGAGCTCGCCGCGGAGGGCTTCGTCGTCGACGAGACGTTCCGCCAGCAGACCGCCGAGAACCAGGAGAAGTTCGCCCGGTTCACCGCCTCGGCCGACCTCTTCCTGCCCGGCGGGGCCCCACCGGAGGTCGGCTCGGTGTTCCGCAACCCGGACCTGGCCCGGACCTACGAGCTGCTGGCGACCGAGGGCGTCGACGAGCTCTACACCGGTGAGCTGGCCGCCGACGTCGTCCGGACGGCGCAGGACCCACCCGAGGTCCCGGGCACCGGGCAGGTGCGGGCCGGGCTGCTGACCGAGGAGGACCTGGCACGGTACGACGCGCCCCGGCGGGAGCCGACCCGGGTGCACTACCGCGGGCTGGAGGTCTACGGCATGGCGCCGCCGTCCAGCGGCGGGTCGACCGTGGGCGAGGCGCTGACCGTCCTGGACCTCTTCCGGCTGAGCTCGCTGCCCACCGTGCCGGTGCTGCACCACTACCTGGAGGCCAGCGCGCTGGCCTTCGCCGACCGCAACACCTACGTCGGCGACCCGGCCTACAGCCAGGTGCCGCTGGCCGAGCTGCTGGACCCGGCGTTCGCCGCCGAGCGGGCCTGCGTGATCGACCCCGGGCGGGCACTGGCCAAGCCGGTCGCGGCCGGTGACCCCGACGGCGAGTACGGACCCTGCCCCGCCGAGGACGCCGCCGCCGGGGAGAGCGGCCCGGAGGGGCCCAGCACCACGCACCTCACCGTCGGCGACGCGGCCGGCAACATCGCCAGCTACACCCTGACCATCGAGCAGACCGGTGGCAGCGGGATCACCGTCCCCGGCCGCGGCTTCTTGCTCAACAACGAGCTCACCGACTTCACCTTCGCTCCCGCCGACCCGACGGTGCCCGAGCCGAACCTGCCCGCTCCCGGCAAGCGCCCGCGCAGCAGCATGGCGCCGACGATCGTGCTCCACGACGGCGAACCGGTGCTGGCCCTCGGGTCCCCGGGCGGCAGCACGATCATCACCACCGTGCTGCAGACGCTGGTCAACCGGATCGACCGGGGCATGGACCTGGCCGAGGCGATCTCCGCGCCCCGCGCGACCCAGCGCAACACCGAGTCGGTGCTGGCCGAGCCGACGTTCCTCGCGGCCTACGGGGAGGAGCTGGCGGCGCTGGGCCACACGTTCACCGAGAGCCCGGAGATCGGGGCGGCGACCGGGATCGAGTACCTGCCCGGCGGGCTGCTGCTCGCCGCCGCCGAGTCCGAGCGGCGGGGCGGCGGGAGCGCCGGCGTGGTGCACCCGGTGCCGGTCGACCGCACCGGTCCGGCCGGGCCGGACGGGTCGCTGGCGCCCCGCCTCAGCGAGGAGGGCTAGCTGAGCTCCTCGACCGACCGGTGCACGGGGAGCGGCACCAGCAGGGCGTCCAGGGGCAGCCGCTCACGCGGTGCCTGCTCGCGGGCGGCCAGCGCCTCGGGCAGCTCGGCCTCGACGTCCCGGCGGCCGACGGTGAGCACGACGAGCGGCACGACGACGTCCGGGAGTTGGAGGAACGCGGCGACCCGGTCCCGGTCGAAGCCACCGAGCTGGTGGACCACCAGCCCCTCGTGCTGGGCCTGCAGCGTGAGGTGGGCGACCGCCTGGCCGGTGTCGTAGGCGGCCCAGGGGCGGGACCGGCCGTCCGCACCGGTGGTCTCGGCCGCGACGACGACGAACGCGGACGCTGCCTGGGCCCACAGCTGGTTGCCGGGGGCCAGGGCCTCCCGCACCGCGGCGAACCCGGCGGTGCCGCGGTGGGCGACGGCGAACCGCCACGGCTGGCTGTTGTTGGCGCTCGGCGCCCAGCGGGCGGCCTCCAGCAGGGCGGTCAGCTGCTCGTCGCCGAGCTCGTGCCCGGCGTCGAGCCCGCGCGGGCTCCAGCGCTCCGCGAGCAACGGGTGCAGGGGGACGGTGGTGACGGCGGTCTTGCTGACGGTCATGCCGCCGTCAGCGTCCACCGGCCGCCCGGCCATTCCGTCATCCTGATCACGCCCGCACTCCGGGCGCCCGGGCCGGGCGGGAGACGGGGGTGGCGCGGGAAAAGCGATGGCCTTGCGATGACTTCGGGGTCCACAGTCGGTCCCACCTCCGACGAGATGCTCCTGCACTGCCCGAGGTGAGGAAGTCGATGACCACATCCACCCCTCTCGCGATCGACGCGAGCGGGCTCGGCAAGTCCTTCGGCGGGACGCGCGCCGTCGCCGGTGTCGACCTGGCCGTCCCGGCCGGCGCCATCTACGGGGTCCTGGGCCCCAACGGCGCCGGGAAGACCACCACCATCCGCATGCTGGCCACGCTGATCCCGCCGGACACCGGGAGCGCCCAGGTGCTCGGCCACGACATCGTGTCCGAGGCGGACACCGTCCGCGGACTGGTCAGCCTGACCGGGCAGCTCGCCTCGGTCGACGAGGAGCTCACCGGCCGGGAGAACCTGGTGCTGCTCGGCCGGCTGCTCGGCTACCCGCGGGCCGCCGCCCGCGACCGCGCGGACGAGCTGCTCGAGGCCTTCGACATCGCCGAGGCCGCCGGCCGGCTGGTCAAGCACTTCTCCGGCGGCATGCGCCGACGGCTGGACATCGCGGCGAGCATCGTCGTCACGCCGCGGCTGATGTTCCTCGACGAGCCGACGACCGGGCTGGATCCGCGCTCGCGCAACCAGGTCTGGGAGATCGCCCGGGCGCTGGTCGCCGAGGGCACGACGATCCTGCTCTGCACCCAGTACCTCGAGGAGGCCGACCAGCTCGCCGACGGCATCGCCGTCATCGACCGGGGCCGGGTGATCGCCGAGGGCACCCCCGCCGACCTCAAGGCATCGGTCGGCACCGGGTCGCTGCACGTGCGGCTGGTCGACCCGGGCCGCCGTCCCGAGGCCGCCCAGGTGCTGGAACGGATGGTGGGCCCGGTGGTGCTGGAGCCGGAGCCGGCGGCGCTGTCGGCCACCGGGGCGGATCCCGAGTGCTCCGCGCTCGCGGTCGCCGAGCTGGCCCGGGTGGGCATCCCGCTGGGGCACTTCACCCTGCAGCAACCCAGCCTCGACGAGGTCTTCCTCGCGCTCACCGGGCACACCGCCGAGGACCGTGCCGCCGAACAGACGTCCACCCCCGCCGACACCCCGCAGGAGCACCTGTCATGACCGCGACGACCAGGGCGCCCGGCGCCGCGGACACCGCGGCCGTCCGCCGGGCCATCTCCTCCACCCCTCGGCCCAGCCGCCCCGGGCCGCTGTCGACCGCGCTGACGTTCGGCTGGCGGGGCATGCTCAAGGTCAAGCACGTGCCCGAGCAGCTGCTCGACGTCACGGTCACCCCGGTGATGTTCCTGGTGATGTTCACGTACCTGTTCGGCGGCGCGATCGCCGGCTCGACCAGCGCCTACCTGGACTACACGCTCCCGGGCCTGCTGGTCATGTCGGTCCTGTTCACCACCGTCTACTCCGGGGTCGCGCTCAACACCGACCTGACCAAGGGGGTGGTGGACCGCTTCCGCTCGCTGCCGATCTGGCGGCCGGCCCCGCTGGTGGGCTCGCTGCTGGGCGACAGCGTCCGCTACGTCGTGGCCGGGACCGTGATCATCGTCGTCGGTGTCGCGCTGGGCTTCCGGCCCGCGGGCGGGGTCGGCGGGGTGGTGGCGGCGCTGGCGCTCGTCGTCGTCTTCTCGTTCGGGCTGTCCTGGGTCTTCTCGGTGCTCGGACTGCTGATGCGGTCGCCGAACGCGGTGATGAACGCCGGGTTCATGGCGATCTTCCCGCTCACGTTCCTGTCCAACGTCTTCGTCGACCCCGCGACCCTGCCGGGTCCGCTCGAGGCGTTCGTCGGGGTGAACCCCATCTCCGTGCTGGCCACCGCGTCGCGGTCGCTGATGGCCGGGGAGCCCGACAGCGTGGCGATCGGCGTCTCGCTCGCGGTGGCGGTCGCGCTGGCCGCGGTGTTCGTGCCGGTGACCACGCGGCTCTACCGCAGCCGCTGAGACGGCCCGGGCGCACCGGGACCGGGCGCCCGACCGCCCCCTCGGGCACGGTCGGGCGCCCGATCGGGGGAGTGGCGGGTTCGTCCGACGGGGGGCGACGGGCACACTGCTGGGGTGACGGACCCCGGCCAGACCACGACCGAGCCCGGCACCGATCCCGGCACCGGACTGCCGGCGGTGCTCGACGGCAGCGACGACGGGCGCTCGGCCCAGGGCCCACGGCTGCTGATCCCGGGCGAGACCTGCTGGCGGATCGACCGGGCCACCCGCTTCGCGGTGTTCGTCGACGCGGCCGGCTACTTCGCCACCCTCAAGAAGGCGGTGCTGCGCGCCGAGCGGCGGGTGCTGTTCATCGGCTGGGACTTCGACCCGCGGATCCGGCTCGACCCGCTCGACGGCGGCCGCCCCGAGGACGACCGGCTCGGCGCCGTCCTGGAACGGGCGGTGAAGGCCAACGAGCAGCTGGAGATCAAGGTCCTGCAGTGGGACCTCGGCATGCTCCGCGCACTCGGCCGGGGCCTGCAGCCGATCGTGCTGCTGGACCGCCGGGCCCCCGACCGGCTCACCCTCGCCGTCGACACCCACCACCCGGTCGGCGGCGCGCACCACCAGAAGATCGTCGTCGTCGACGACTGCCTGGCCTTCGCCGGCGGCATCGACGTTACCGCCGACCGCTGGGACACCTCCGACCACGCCGACGACAACCCGCACCGCCGTCGCCCGGCAGCCGGCCGCGGCGCGGGCCGGCCGACCGGGCCGTGGCACGACACGACCAGCATGATGACCGGGCCCGCCGCCCGGGCGGTCGCCGAGCTCGCCCGCGACCGGTGGGAGAGCGGCACCGGTGAGCGGCTCGAGCCGCTCACCGAGGAGCGGGACTGCTGGCCCGACGAGGTCGAGCCGCTGCTCACCGACGTCGACGTCGCCATCTCCCGCACCCGCCCCGAGCACGGCGGCACGAGCCTGGTGCACGAGATCGAGCTGCTGTGGCTCGCCACGATCGCGGGCGCGCGCCGGTCGGTCTACGTCGAGAGTCAGTACTTCGCCAACCCCCGGATCGCCGACGCCATCGCCGAGCGGCTGCGCGAGCCGGACGGCCCGGAGGTGGTGGTGGTCAACCCCGAGGTCGCCGACGGCTGGCTCTCGGAGAAGGCGATGGGCACCGCCCGTGCCCGCGTTCTCGAGGTCCTCCGGGAGGCCGACGTGCACGACCGGTTCCGGCTCTACACGCCGGTCACGGAGCAGCGCGAGGACATCTACGTGCACGCCAAGGTGACCGTCGTCGACGACCGCCTGCTGCGGCTGGGCTCCAGCAACCTCAACAACCGGTCGATGGGCCTGGACACCGAGTGCGACCTGGCGATCGAGGCGGTCGAGGGGCAGCCGGGGGCCGACCGGATCGCCGCGACCATCACCGGCTTCCGGGACCGGCTGCTCGCCGAGCACCTGGGGTGCACGCCGGACGAGGTCGCTGCCGCGATCGCCGACACCGGCTCGCTCGTGCGGGGCATCGAGCGGCTGCGCCGGCCGGCCGGCCGTTCGCTGGTGGTCTTCGAACCGCCCGAGCTCGGCCCGGTCGACCGGTCGCTCGCCGAGTCCGAGGTGCTGGACCAGGAGAAGACGCCGGACAGGTGGCGCCGGGTCGAGCGGTTCTTCGCCCGCCGCCGGCAGCCCCGCGCCCGCACCTGACCAGCTCCGGCCCGATGACGGTCGGTAGCGGGCTGCTCCCGGACCGTCCCGGCCCCGCTGACGGGGGCAGGACCTCCGGCCGATGCATCGACCGCGGGCCCGGCACGCACTAGGACGTGTGAGGGGCGTCACAGCGCTGTCACAGGGAAGGCGACCGCGACGCCCTGCCACCGGGCTCCACGCCCGGCGGGTCCCCGCCCAGAACGGAGTCCCCATGACCGGACGTCCTGCCCCGACCGCGCCGTCCTCCCCGTCCGGGCGCCGACGGCGCACCAGCCGCAGCAAGCTGCCGCTGGTGGCCGTGCTCGGCGCCGGCCTGCTCGTCGGCGGTGCCGTGGCCCCGTCGATCGCCTCCGCCGGCGGTGGGCACGACGGTGGTGGCCATCACGGTGGTGGCCATCACGGCGGTGGTCACCACGGGCACACCGGCTGCCGTGACGCGCGCACGGCGGTCGAGCCCTTCGGCACCGCCCCCGACGGCACCCCGGTGGAGCGCTGGACGCTGTGCAACGGCGACCTCACGATGCGGGTGCTCACCTGGGGCGGGGTGATCCAGAGCCTGGAGGTCCCCGACGAGCACGGGGACGTCGAGAACGTCGTGCTGGGCTTCAGCGACCTGGCCGGCTACGTCGGCGACGACGACCCGTACTTCGGCTCGCTCATCGGCCGGTACGGCAACCGCATCGCCGGGGGCTCCTTCGAGCTGGACGGGGCGACCTACCAGCTGCCCCTCAACGACGGCCCCAACACCCTGCACGGCGGCCCCACCGGCTTCGACGACCAGGTCTGGACGGCGACCGACGTCTCCGACGAGGAGGTGGCCGCGCTGGAGCTGCACCTGGTCAGCCCGGCCGGCGACCAGGGCTTCCCGGGCACCCTCACCACCACGGTGACCTACTGCCTCGACGACGAGGGGCGGCTGACCGTCCACTACGCCGCGACCACCGACGCGCCCACCCCGGTGAACCTGACCCAGCACACCTACTGGAACCTCGCGGGGGAGGGCTCGGGAACCGTCTACGACCACGAGCTGCAGATCGACGCCAGCGGGTACACGCCCGTCGACGAGACCCTCATCCCGACCGGGGAGGTGGCGCCGGTGGCGGGCACGCCGTTCGACTTCCGCGAGGCGACCGCCATCGGCGCCCGCATCCGCCAGGCCGACCAGCAGCTGCTGTACGGGCAGGGCTACGACCACAACTGGGCGCTGGACCGGGAGGGCGACGGCGCGCGGGAGGGCTCGGACGCCGACGACCCGCTGGAGCAGGCGGCCGTGCTGCACGACCCGGAGAGCGGGCGGACGCTGACGATCTCGACCACCGAGCCGGGGCTGCAGTTCTACTCGGGGAACTTCCTCGACGGCACGCTGGTGGGCACCGGTGGCGGCATCTACCGGCAGGGCGACGGGCTGGCGCTGGAGACCCAGCACTTCCCGGACTCCCCGAACCAGCCGGGCTTCGCCTCGACGGTCCTCCGTCCCGGGGAGACCTACGACAGCACGACGGTCTTCGAGCTGTCGCACTGACCCCGACGGTGGCGGGCGCGGGCATCCGGCCGCCGCCACCCCGGCGGGATCAGGCCACGCTCTCCCGGCCGCGACGACGACGAACGCGGACGCGGCGTGCGCCCGGAGCCGGTCTCCCTGCGCCCGGGGGTCCCGCGCGGCGGGGAACCCGGCCGACGTGCAGCTGCGCTGGCCTCGCTCGTCCCGGGCTCTGGGGTGCGGCAGGCCGGCTGAGCCGGACGGTGAGGTCTCTGCGGGCCGGCAGTCGACGATCGGCTGGCAGGTGAACTCCCGACGTCGGTCGGATGTGATCGCCCGACCTTGAGCCGGCGCCGCACCTCCCCGCCGGCCGGGGCATGGATCGTGCGGCTGCCGGGTACCGGCCGGCCCAACGACGACGCAGAGGAGCAATCGCCATGGGGATCGTGTCCGGACTGATCAAGGCCAACCTGCTCAAGCGACTGCTCGGCCGGCTGAGCAACCGCCGCCGCACCTGAGCTGCGCCGCTCTCCGCCGTGACCTCGCAGCAGCGAGGCCACGGGGTAGGGGCAGCGCTCCGGGCCGGGGGCGCCGGGTGGACAGCGCTGGTCACCGCGGGTCAGCCGATGGCGTGCCCGTTGAGCAGGCCGGCGGGCGACGCTGCTGGGCATGACGACACGCAACTCGAACGCAGTCTGGAAGGGCGACCTCGCCGGGGGCGCCGGTGCGGTGGCGCTGGGGTCCGGCCTGTTCACCGGCCCGTACACCTTCGCGTCCCGGTTCGAGGACGGCGCGGGCACCGATCCCGAGGAGCTCCTCGGCGCCGCGCACGCCTCCTGCTTCGCCATGTTCCTGGCCAACGTGATCTCCGGGGCCGGTCAGCAGGTCACCGCGGTGCACGCCACGGCGTCCGTGACGCTCGGCGCCGGCCCGGCCGTCACCGGCATCGCGCTGGCGGTGACGGCGGAGGCACCGGGGCTGTCCGACGCCGACTTCGCCCAGCACGTGAAGACCACGGAGGCCGGCTGCCCGATCTCCAACGCCCTCGCGGTGCCCGTCACGGTCGACGCACGGCTGGCCTGACGGGGCGCCACGCACCCACCGATCCGCAGCACGTCCGTGCCGCCGCTGGTCCGAGCCCGGACCGGCGGCGGCACGCGTGTGTCCGCGGCAGCCCGCCACCCGCGGGCTGGGCCGGTACGCCGCCGGGCACGTCCTGCGCACCTGCCCGGACCTCCACCTGGTGGTGGTGACCCGGGGAGCGGACGGGGACGGCTTCGCCGGGGACCTCGTCGCCCGGACCGGCAACCCGAACGTCAGCTGCGTGCGAGCGGACCTGGCATCGCTGGCCGGTCGGTCACCCGCGGGGCGTCGGTACCGGCTCCAACGCTCGCCGAGGACCGGGGTCGGGCACCAGTCCGTTCACCGCTCATCCGATGGTCAGCTGGGACCGTTCGGAGCCACCGGGATGCGGTGGCCGGGTGGCAGGTGAACTCTGATGTCGCCCAGCTGTGATCTGGTCCACGGTTGCCGCGGGTGGACAGTCGGGCGGGTCCGGCTTACGGGCGTCCGGTCGGGTCGCACGAGTCATCACTCACGATTATCGTCCGAGCACCGGCAGTGATGCGGGCTGCCCCAGTCGCCTCGGGAGGAGCACAGACCGCACCCGTTCCGTCACCTGAGCGTCACCAAGATGGCCTTGGCTGCTCGCGCCCACTCCTCGTCGGAAGGAACTCGCGTGCCCGCACAACCCGGCACTGCACCCCGCCGCTCGACCGCTCGCGCGGTCGCGCGACGAGGTGTCCTCGGCACCGCCGCCGCGACCCTCGCGGTGGTCGGCCTGCCCGCCGTCGCCACGGCGGCCACCCCCACCACCCCGTTCATCGCCGAGCTGCACTACGACAACACCGGCACGGACGCCGGGGAGTTCATCGAGGTCCAGGTCCCCGCCGGCACCTCGTCGGCGGGTCTGTCGGTGGTCCTCTACAACGGCAACGACGGCCAGACCTACTCGACCACCCCGGTGCCCGCCGTGACGGCGCCGGCCGACGGCCCGGCGGTGGCGCTCGTCGAGTACCCGGCCAACGGGATCCAGAACGGCGCTCCGGACGGCATCGCGCTGGTCGACGCGGACGGCACCGTCCTGGAGTTCCTCTCCTACGAGGGGGTGCTGACCGCGGCGAACGGGCCGGCCGCCGGTGCCACGAGCACCGACATCGGCGTCGCCCAGAACGGGTCGGACCCGGGCGGGACGTCGCTCTCGCGCAGTTACGACGCCGGCACCGACACGCTGGTCTGGCAGGGGCCGGCGGCGAGCACCCCCGGTGCGCTCAACCCCGCCCCCGGTGGGGAGGGCCCCGGCGGTGAGCAGCCGGGTGAGCCGGGCGGCCCGGCCTGCGAGACGGAGCCGACCCACGAGATCGGCCAGGTCCAGGGCACCGGCGACGCCACCCCGCTCGCCGGCCAGCCGGTGACCGTCGAGGGCGTCGTGGTCGGCGACGTCCCGGGTTTCGGTGGCTTCTACCTGCAGGACGCCGACGGTGACGGCGACACCGCCACCTCCGACGGCGTCTTCGTCTACAGCCCCGCAGCCGTCGACCTCGGCGACACCGTCGTCGTCTCCGGCACGCCGGGGGAGTACGAGGGGCAGACCCAGATCGGCTCCGGCAGCACCGTCACCGTCTGCGCCGAGGGCGCCGCGGCCGACCTCCCGCCGGCGGCGGAGCTCGACCTGCCCGCCGACGACGCCACCCGCGAGCGGCTCGAGGGCATGCTCGTCGACCCGGCCGACACCCTCACCGTCAGCGAGGTCTACGACCTCACCCGCTTCGGCGAGCTGCCCCTCGCCGAGGGCGGCATCCTGGTGCAGCCGACCGAGCTCGCCCGCCCCGGCCCCGAGGCCGAGGCGATCGCCGCGCAGAACGCCGAGCGCCGGATCGTCCTCGACGACGCCGTGACCGCCCAGGTCACCCCGGCGACGGCGCCGTACCTCACCCCCGACACCCCGGTCCGCGTCGGTGACGAGCTGTCCTTCCAGTCCCCGCTGGTGCTGGGCTACGGCTTCGACACCTGGCGGCTGCAGCCGGCCGACGGCACCGCGGAGGGCACGTTCGCGCCGCAGAACACCCGGCCGGCGACCCCGGACGAGGTCGGTGGTGAGGTCCAGGTCGGCGCGTTCAACGTGCTCAACTACTTCCTCACCTTCGGCGGGGAGGGCCGCGGCGCGGACGACGCCGAGGGCCTCGAGCGCCAGGCGGCCAAGATCGTGACCGCGATCAACGCCATGGACGCCGACGTGCTGAGCCTGATGGAGATCGAGGACACCGCCTCCACCGGCTACGGCGACGGCAGCCCCGACCAGGCGGTCGCCGACCTGGTCGCCCGGCTCAACGCCGACGCCGGCACCGACAAGTGGGCCTTCACGGCGTTCCCCGAGGAGCTCCTCGCGGTCGACCGCGACGTCATCCGCAACGCGATCATCTACCAGCCCGCGTCCGTCACGCCGGTGGGCGACTCGATCGGCCTGGTCGACGAGGTGAACTTCGACAACGCCCGCGAGCCCATCGCGCAGACGTTCTCGGCGGCGGGTGACGAGTTCACCGTCATCGCCAACCACTTCAAGTCCAAGGGCAGCGGCGAGGGCGCCAACGCCGACCAGGGCGACGGGCAGGGCGCTTCCAACCCCGACCGCGTCGGCCAGGCCGAGGCGCTGGCCGGCTTCGTCACCGAGCTGCAGGAGAGCACCGGCGACGAGGACGTGCTGGTCCTCGGTGACCTCAACGCGTACTCGCAGGAGGACCCGATCGAGGTGCTCCGGGAGGCCGGCCTGACCGACCTGGGCACGCAGTTCGACGAGGGGCGGTACAGCTACGTCTTCGACGACCAGTCCGGCTCGCTGGACCACGCCCTGGCCACCGACGGCATGACCGCCAAGGTGACCGACGTCGCGCACTGGAACATCAACTCGGTCGAGTCGTTCGCCTACCAGTACACCGGCGCAGCCGAGCTCTACGCGCCGCACCAGTACCGGTCCAGCGACCACGACCCGCTGCTGGTCGGGCTCGACCTCGACGGGTCCGGTGAGCCGGTCGACGGGATCACGGAGCTGCAGCTGCTCGGGATCAACGACTTCCACGGCCGGCTCGGCGACGCCGTCGCGCTGGCCGGCACCGTGGAGGAGCAGCGGGTGCGGGAGGACGTCGACGCGACGCTGCTGCTGTCCGCCGGGGACAACATCGGCGCCTCGCCGTTCGTCTCCGGCGTCCAGCAGGACGAGCCGACGATCGAGGTGCTGAACGAGCTGGGCCTGCAGGCCTCCGCCGTGGGCAACCACGAGTTCGACCGCGGCTTCGCCGACCTCACCGACCGGGTCGGGGTGGACGGCGAGAGCGGGCTGGCCGCCTTCGAGTACCTGGGCGCCAACGTCTACCGGGACGGTGCACCGGCCCTGCCGGAGTACGCGCTGCTGGACGCGGACGGCGTGACGGTCGGCGTCATCGGCGTGGTCACCGAGGAGACGCGCTCGCTGGTCTCCCCGGCGGGCATCGAGGGCATCACCTTCGGCGACCCGGTCGAGGCCACCAACCGCGTGGTCGGTGAGCTGACCGACGGCACCGGCGACGAGGCGGACGTCATCGTCCTGCTCGCCCACGAGGGCGCGCCGGGCAGTGACTCCCTGGAGGAGGAACTCGCCGCCGACACGGCGTTCGCCGCGATCGTCGGTGGGGTCGACGCCGAGGTGGACGCGATCTTCACCGGTCACACCCACCAGAGCTACGCGTGGGAGGCGCCGGTCCCCGGCGCCGAGGGCACCCGGCCGGTGATCCAGACCGGGTCCTACGCGGACGCGCTGGGCCGCATCGCGCTGACCTACGAGGAGGCCACCGACGAGGTGACCGCCGTGACCGTGGAGAACCTGCCGCTCAGCGAGCGGCCGGCCGACGAGCTCGTCGCCGCGTACCCGCGGGTCGCCGAGATCGCCGAGACGGTCGCGGCCGCGGAGGCCTACGCCGAGGAGGTGGGCAGCGAGGTGATCGGCGCGGTGACGGCCGACATCACCCGTGCCTTCGCCACCGACGGCACGGAGGACCGCGGGTCGTACTCGGCCCTCGGTGGTCTGGTCGCGGACTCCTACGTGTACGGGTCCGAGCTCAGCGCCATCGAGCCGGCCGACCTCGGTCTGGTCAATCCCGGCGGCCTGCGGGCCGACCTGCTGTACGGGGAGGATGGCGAGATCACGCTGGCCGAGGCCAACGCGGTGACGCCCTTCGCCAACGACCTGGTCGTCACCTCGCTCACCGGGGCGCAGCTGGTGCAGGTGCTCGAGCAGCAGTGGCAGCCCGAGGGGAGCTCGCGCCCGTTCCTGGCGCTGGGTGCCTCCGAGGAGCTGACCTGGTCCTACGACCCGGAGGCGCCCGCCGGTGAGCGGATCATCGTCGACAGCATCCGGATCTCCGGGGAGCCGATCGACCTGGCCGCGACCTACCGGGTGGCCACGAACAGCTTCCTGGCCTCCGGCGGGGACAACTTCACCGTCTTCCCCGAGGGCACCACGGAGGGGACCGGGCTCATCGACTTCGACTCCTTCCAGGCGTACCTGGAGGAGAACTCGCCGCTGAGCCCGGAGGCCTACACCGGCCGGGTCACCGTCGGCGAGGCCGAGGAGCCGGGGGCGCCCGCCGCTGGGGTGACGGTGTCGGAGACGACGGTCGCCGCCCGGGACCGGGTGACCGTCTCGGTGACCGGGTTCGGGCCGTCCGAGCGGGTCACGGTGACGCTGGGCCGTGACCGGCTCGGGCGCATCCGCACCGACGCCCAGGGCGCCGGTTCGGCGACGGTCCGCATCCCCAACCGGGTCGCTGCCGGGTCGGCCGAGATCGTGGCCACGGGTTCGGAGTCGGGGGTGACCGCGGCGGTGCAGGTGCAGGTGACCGACGCCGGCCAGCCCGGCAACGGCGGTGGCAACGGCGGTGGCAACGGCGGTGGCAACGGCGGCGGCACGGGCAACGGCGTCCTGGGCTGGATCGTGGGCTTCCTCCAGGACCTGTTCCGCGGCTGGTTCGGCGGCTGAGCCACCGTGCCGGCCGACCGCGACGGTCGGCCGGCACCGGAGCAGCGCGACGACCGGAGGCCGGTCCCCACTCGGTGGGGGCCGGCCTCCGGCCGTCCCGGGGTCGTCCACGTGCCGCGCGGGTCGGGGACCTGCGGGATGCCGATCACGCCGGGGGTGTGGTGGTGCCTGCGGTAGCGCCGCCCCGGCAGCTGGCGGGATCGATCGGCGGTGCCCGGCGCCGGAGGGTGGACGGCGTCCGACGAGGACCCCGACCCGAGGAGCTCCCCATGCCGCACCGCACCCGCCCAGCCCGCCGCCCCGCCCACCGCCGCAGGTCCACGTCCCTCGCCGTCGGCCTGGTGGGCGCCGTCACGGCCGGCGTCGCGTTCACCGCGCCGGCCGCGTTGGCCGACCCCGGCGCGGACGCCGGCCACTCCCGGTCGCACGGGGTCGTGCAGCAGCAGCTGGACCAGCTGGTCGCCGCGGACGGCTTCCCCGGCGCGCTGGCGTCGGTGCGGCACGCCGATGGCCGGGTGCGCCAGTACACCGCCGGGGTGGGCGACCTCCGCAACGGGGAGCCGGTCCCCGTGAACGGCTCGGTGCGCATCGGCAGCAACACGAAGACCTTCACGGCGGTCGTCGTCCTGCAGCTCGTCGGGGAGGGGAGGATCGACCTCGACGCCCCCGTCGAGCAGTACCTGCCGGGAGTCGTGCGGGGCAACGGCAACGACGGCACCGCGATCACCGTCCGGCAGCTGCTCCAGCAGACCAGCGGCCTGCCCGACTACGACGACGTCGTGTTCACCCGGCCGCAGGACCTGATCGACCGGAGCTCGGCCTACTTCCAGCCGCGGCGACTGGTCGACGAGGCGCTGACCCGGCCCGCCCTGTTCGCGCCGGGGACCTCGTGGGCGTACAGCAACACCAACTACGTGCTCGCCGGCCTGATCGCCGAACGGGTCACCGAGCGCCCCCTCGGCGAGGAGATCACCCGGCGCATCATCGAGCCGCTGCACCTGCGGCACACGTACTGGCCGGGGGTGGGGGACCAGCAGATCGCCGGCCGGCACCCGCAGGGCCACGTCGCCGTCGCGCCTGGTGCACCGTGGGTCGACGTCACGGAGATGGACCCCTCGCTGGGCTGGGCCGCGGGGCAGCTGATCTCCACCCCGGACGAACTGCGCCAGTTCTTCGACGCGGTCGTCGGCGGGGAGCTGCTCGAGCCGGCGCAGCAGGCGGAGATGATGACCACCGTCGCCGCGCCCGGGTTCGAAGCCACCGAGGGGTGGGAGTACGGGCTCGGCATCGCCCGGCACGACCTCAGCTGCGGCGGCGCCGCCTGGGGGCACGGCGGGGACATCCAGGGGTTCCAGACGCGGAACCTCGCCACCGAGGACGGGCGCAGTGCGGTCGTCGCGGTGACCGGGTTGCCCACCACCCTGGAGATGGTCGAGCACGTCTCCGCGAGCGTGGACCAGGCGCTCTGCGCCCCGGTCGGGTGAGGGCTCCGGACGCCCCGGCCCGCAGCTGCGGGCCGGGGCGTCCGGGTGGGGTGGCTACCGGAGGTCGTAGCGGTCCAGCTCCATGACCTTCACCCAGGCAGCGGCGAAGTCCTGGGCGAACTTCTCCTGCATGTCGTCGCCCGAGTAGACCTCGACGATGCCGCGCAGGATGGAGTTGGAGTTGAGCACCAGGTCCACCGCGGTCGCCGTGCGGACGACGTTCCCGTCGGCGTCCAGGCCCTCGTAGACGTCCTCGTCCTGCACCGAGGTGCGCCACTGGACGCCCAGGTCCAGCAGGTTGCGGAAGAAGTCCTGGGACAGGACACCCGGCCGGTCGGTGAACACACCGTGCTGCACCCCGCCGGTGTTGGCCCCGAGCACCCGCAGGCCGCCGAGGAGCACCACCATCTCCCGCGCGGTCAGCTCGAGCATGTAGGCGCGGTCGATCAGCAGCGTCTCCGGCTCGAGCTTGCTGCCCGGCTGGAGGTAGTTGCGGAAGCCGTCGGCCCGCGGCTCGAGCCAGCGGAAGTTCTCGACGTCGGTCTGCTCCTGGCTGGCGTCGGTGCGGCCGGGGGAGAACGGCACGGTGAGCTGCACGCCGGCGTCGGCCGCGGCCTTCTCCACCGCCGCGGTGCCACCGAGCACGATCAGGTCGGCCAGCGACACCCGCTTGCCGGTCTGCGACTCGAAGTCGCTCTTCACCTGTTCCAGCACCGGCAGCACGTCGGCGACGCCCTGGTTGGCCGCCCAGTTGATCTGCGGCTCCAGGCGCAGCCGCGCCCCGTTGGCCCCACCGCGCTTGTCGGTGCCGCGGTAGGACGCCGCCGCTGACCAGGAGGTGTGCACCAACTGCGACACGGTCAGCCCCGAGGCGAGCAGGCGGGCCTTGAGGTCGGCGATCTCCGCCTCGCCCACGAGCTCGTGGTCGACGGCCGGGACCGGGTCCTGCCAGATGAGCTCCTCGGCCGGCACGTCCGGGCCGACGTAGCGGCTCTTCGGGCCCATGTCGCGGTGCAGCAGCTGAACCACGCCCGGGCGTACTGGTCGGCGAAGTACTCCGGGTCGTTGTAGAACCGCTCGGAGATCTCCCGGAACCCGGGGTCGGCCATGAGGGCGAGGTCGGTGGTCGCCATCATCGGGGCGTTCTTCTTGCCCTCGATGTGCGCGTCCGGGACGAGCTCCTGCGCCTCGGGGTTCTTCGGCTTCCACTGCTTCGCGCCGGCCGGGCTCTCGGTGAGCTCCCAGTCGTAGCTGAACAACATCTCGAAGTAGGTGTTGTCCCACTGGGTCGGCGTCGGGGTCCACGCGCCCTCGAGGCCGCTGGTGATGGTGTCGGCGCCCTTGCCGGTGCCGTACTGGCTGACCCAGCCGATGCCGTTGCCGTGCACCGGGCAGCCCTCGGGCTCGGGGCCGACCAGCTCGGGGTTGCCCGCGCCGTGCGTCTTGCCGAAGGTGTGGCCGCCGGCGATGAGCGCGACGGTCTCCTCGTCGTTCATGCCCATCCGGCTGAAGGTGACGCGGATGTCGTGGGCGGACGCCAGCGGGTCGGGCTTGCCCTGCGGACCCTCGGGGTTGACGTAGATCAGGCCCATGGTGACGGCGGCGAGGTGGCCGTCGTCCAGGTCCAGCGGGGCGTCGTCGGCGTAGCGCTCGTCGCCGAGCCAGGTGTCCTCCGGGCCCCAGAAGACCTCACCGGGCTGCCAGTTGTCGGCGCGGCCGAAGGCGAAGCCGAAGGTCTTCAGCCCCATGTCGTCGTGCGCGACGTTGCCGGCCAGCACCAGCAGGTCGGCCCAGGAGAGCTTGCGGCCGTACTTCTGCTTGACCGGCAGCAGCAGCCGGCGGGCCTTGTCCAGGTTGGCGTTGTCCGGCCAGCTGTTCAGCGGGGCGAAGCGCTGCCCGCCCTCGCCACCGCCACCTCGGCCGTCGGCGATGCGGTAGGTGCCCGCGGCGTGCCAGGACATCCGGATGAACAGCGGGCCGTAGTGACCCCAGTCGGCCGGCCACCAGTCCTGCGAGGTGCGCATGACCTCGACGACGTCGCGCTTGACCGCCTCGACGTCGAGCGTGGCCACCGCGGCCTTGTAGTCGAAGTCCGCGCCGAGCGGGTCGGAGTCCTTGGAGGTCCTGTTCAGCACCTGGACGTCGACCTGGTTGGGCCACCAGTCGCGGGTGGTGCGGGGGCGCCCGTTGGTGGCCGGCTCCGGCGCCTTGATCGCCGGGTTCTCGCTCTCGCTGGTGCTCTCCGACTGCGCCTTGGCGACCTCGGTCTTGTCGTAGTCGGCCGTGCTGACCTGGGACTTGTCGTGCTCGGTCACGGGTTGCCTCTCTCTGCGGGACGGTCGGTGGTGGGCGGGGCAGCCGGTGCGGTGGCGCAGGAGCTGCACCGGCCCCAGTAGATGACCTCGGCCTCGTCGACGACGAAGCCTGCGTCGTCGGAGGGGGTCAGGCAGGGCGCGGCGCCGATGGCGCAGTCGACGTCGACGATCGAGCCGCAGTCCCGGCAGACGAGGTGGTGGTGGTTGTCGCCCACGCGGGCCTCGTAGCGGGCCACCGAGCCCTGCGGCTGGATGCGCCGCACCAGGCCGCTGTCGGTCAGCGCCCGCAGCACGTCGTACACCGCCTGGTGCGACACCGCACCGAGGCGGGCGCGGGCCGCCCCGATCAGCGCCTCGGTGTCGACGTGCGGCTGCGCGTGGACGGCGTCCAGCACCGCCAGCCGTGGCCGGGTGACCCGCAGGCCTGCGGTGCGCAACAGCCGTTCGAGGTGGGCGGCATCCGGCACAGCGGCAGCCTGTCGTCGTTTCTTGACCAGGTCAAGAGAGCTTGGCGCCGGCAACCGTCCGGGGCGGGTCGTCGGCACCAGCCGGTCAGCGCCCATCGGCTCTTCGGCCCGTTCACCTGGTCGGCCGGCCGGGTGGCGAGGTCCGCCCAGGCTGTCGGCAGCCCCGAGCCTCTGCCGGTGACGGCCGGCGCGGCAGGGTCCTCCGGCTCCACCGGCCGCCGCCCGTGGTCCTGACCTGCAGACCGATGCCGGGGCGGCGCAACGCTTGACCCGCCCGCGGCCGGTCGGGAACGTGGCCGCGGGGCGGCCACTTCCTCGGGATGGAGCAGCCCGCTCTGTTCACCGATGACGTCCGAGCCTTCTTCCGGACCCTGCGCCGACCGCCCACCGCTGGCACGGGTGGTCGGTGAGGACGTGGGGCGGGCGCACTCCCGGCGACGACGGGTGCCCCGACAGGTGTGCAGCCGAGCGGTCGGCCGCGACGGTGCAACCGACGTCGACGAGCCGCGACCCGACCTCGGGTCGGCAGCGCGCGAAGGGCCTCAGGCCGACGCGGGATGACCTCGGTGATCCGTTCCGGAGTTCGCGGCGCGGCATGGGTTGACACGGTCGTGGTCATGGCCGGCGCCGTCATCGGGATCTTCCTCGACAACCCCGCCATGGGGATCCCGATCGGCATGGTGCTGGCGCTGCTGTCCTGTGGAAGCCGGGCTCGGAGACGACTCTGCCGAACGGATCGGACATGCCGGACCAGGATCGGCGGTAGCGGTCAGTCGACCGGTGGGAGGTCGGGGAGTCCTTCTCGGTCAGGTGTCGCGGCGTCGGCAACTCGCTGCAGCGTGAGCACCGCGTGGAGCGGACTGCGGGTTGCGGTCGAGAGGGTCAGACCGCGCGCCCCAGCGCCGGGCCCGCGTCGGCGAGGAAGGTCGCCAGCGTCCGTGCCGGGCGTCCCGTCACCTGCTGGACCGTCTCGGTCACGCGCGTGAAGGTCCCGGCGCGCACGCGCTGGAACGTCAACGCGGTCAGGTCCCGCTCGAAGCCCTCGGTCCCGGCCGCCGCCTCGTCGATCGTGACCTCCCGGTGGACCACCGGGCGTCCGGTGCCGTGGGCGAGCAGCTCCGCGGTGCGTGCCAGCGACAGGCTCTCCGGCCCGGAGAGCTCGTACACCTGGCCGGCGTGGCCCTCGTCGAGGAGCGCCCGCCCGGCGACCGCTGCGATGTCCCGGGCGTCGATCCAGGACACGCTCGTGCCGCCACTGGCGAAGGGGAGCTCGCCGGTGTCCAGGAGCTGGTCGCGGTAGAAGCGGGGGTCGGTGAAGACCTGCATGAACCAGCTGGGCCGCAGGATCGTCCAGCTCCGGCCGCTGCCGCGCACCACGCGCTCGGTCCGCAGCGACCACCCGTCGGGGCCGACGTCGTCCGCGTTCCGCTCGGACAGCAGGACGACGTGGGCCCGGGGCGGCGTCCGGTCGAGCAGCGCGCCGACCAGCTCCGGGGCGTCGGCGCGTATCGGCTGGACGACGTACACGGCGTCGATGCCGTCGGTGGCCGCGGGCCACCCGGCCGGGTCGTCCCAGGAGAATGCGGTCGGTCGCACGCCCTCGGTGGTCACCGTGGCCGGGTCGCTGCTGCCACCGAGCACCTCGACGTCCGGCCGGGCGACGAGCAGCTCCGCCAGCGGGACGCCGGTCTTGCCGCGGACCCCGGTCACCAGGACGCGCGTTCTCTCCGTTCCCGGACGCTCCACTGCGATCCCCTCCGATTGCTTGAGTCACTGAAGTAATGGTCTCCATGCAACCACGGAAGCATGAGTGACTCAAGTAATATGGGCCCGTGACCGACGCGGCCAGCACCCTCGACCAGCAGGTGTGGGACTTCGTCTACGCCTACGACGCGGCGTACGACGCGGCAGCGCAGGCGGTCGGGGTGAGCGCGGCCCAGGCCTGCCTGCTGGGCCGGCTGAGCGCCGGCAGCAGCTCGATGGGGGAGCTCGCCGTCGCCCTGCTGTGCGACGCGTCGAACGTCACCCAGCTGGTCGCTCGGCTGGAGGCGCGCGGGCTGGTGGCCCGGGTGGTCGACCCGGCCGACCGGCGGGTCAAGCGGGTGTCGATCACCGCGGCGGGGCGGCGGGTGCACCGCGACGTCCGGCGGGCGTTCGAGTTCCCGGCCGACCGGCTGGGCCGCCTGACGGGGGAGGAGCAGCAGCGGTTCTCGGCGCTGCTGTCGAAGGTGCTCGCTCCGGGTGGGCCCGAACAGGGATGACCCCCGCGCCCCACGGTGATGCGCCGGAGTGCACGCAACCGGGGCCGGCAGCGGCCCCCACCACCGGCCTCCCGCACGCCCGCATCGAGCTACTGGACGGCGGGCACTTCCTCCTGGAGTCCCACCTGGACCAGGTCGCGCGGCGTGTGGCGGGTGGGCTGGCCAGGATGCCCGCCGCGGCCGGCGTCAGCAGGTGCCGGAAGCCCCGCAGCACCGGGCGAAGTCTCCGTCGCGCAGCACCCGGTCATCCTGTCAGCTGCGGATCCACGGGCTCCAGGTAGAAGCGCGACCGGGCGATCACGTCGTCGTCGACGACCACGACGATGACGCCCCGCTGGTGGAGCCTCGCGCCGTCCCGTCCGCTGCCCAGGAACTCCCACTCCGCCCACACCTCGTCGCCGGCACCCGCCCGGGCGGCCACCACCGCCTGGATGTCCGGGAAGGTCGCGAAGATGCTCTCCCAGTTGCGTCGGATCTGGTCCCGGCCGGTGAACGAACGCGCCGGGTGCGCCGGCCAGAGGCACTCGAACGCGGGGGCGAAGCACCCGGTCAGTGCGTCGATGTCGTGCCTGTTGACGGCATCGACCAGGCGGTCGATCACGGCCAGCGGCATTCGTCCTCGTCCTCACGGTCGATCACTGCGGTCGGAGCGACGCCAGCGGCGCGCGCGGGGCCCCGCCGGGGTGCGACCTGTACCCCGACCACCGCCCGCGATCGCGGTTTGGTCGTGTGATCGTCGAGGTCGCGGGTAGCGCCGCTGTGATGGCTGCCAACGTCTTCGTACTCGGAATGGACGACCTCAACGCGGAGATCCTCGATGACCTGCCTGAGCACCGGTACCGGTTCCACGGCCTGCTGACCAAGGAGGAGTTGATCGGGGTCGAGGACATCGACCTCCCGGCGATGCTCGACCGGGCCCAGACCCACCTCGAGGCCTTCGACGGACCCATCGACGCGATCATCGGCTACTGGGACTTCCCGGTCAGCTCCATGGTGCCGATCCTGTGCCGCCGGTACGGGGTGCCGGGCCCGTCGCTCGAGGCGGTGACCAAGTGCGAGCACAAGTACTGGAGCCGGCTCGAGCAGCGGAAGGCGATCGACGAGGTGCCCGGGTTCGCCCTGGTCGACGTCGACGGGCCCGCCCGGCTGCCGGCCGAGCTGAGCTACCCCGTGTGGCTCAAGCCGGTGAAGTCGGTGTCCTCGGAGATGGCCTTCCGGGTGGCCGACGACGACCAGCTCGCGGGCGCACTGGCGGAGATCCGGGAGGGCATCGGCAAGTACGCCGAGCCCTTCGAGTTCGTGCTGGACCAGCTCGACGAGCTCCCGTCCGGCATCGCCGAGGTCGGCGCCCGGGTGTGCCTGGCCGAGGAGGCCGCGGTGGGCCGGCAGGTGACCGTGGAGGGCTACCGGACGGCGGGCCGTTCGCACGTCTACGGCATCGTCGACTCGCTGCACTACCCCGGGACGTCCAGCTTCCTGCGCTACCAGTACCCCTCCCAGCTGCCGGCGGAGGTGCAGCGCCGGATGGCGACGTTGTCGGAGCGGGTCATCGACCAGATCGGCCTGGAGCAGATGACGTTCAACATCGAGTACTTCTGGGACCCGGAGACCGGTCACATCCGGCTGCTGGAGGTCAACCCACGGCACTCCCAGTCCCACGCGCGGCTGTTCGAGCACGTCGACGGCATCTCCAACCACGAGCTGCTGGTCGAGCTCGCCCTCGGGCAGGAGCCCGCCGAGCCGCACGGTGACGGCGCCTATGGGATCGCGGGGAAGTGCTTCCTGCGGGCCTTCGACGACGCCCTGGTGACGCGGGCGCCGTCCCCGGAGGACGTCGCGCGCGTCGAGCGGGAGGTGGACGGCGTCACCGTCGAGGTGGTCGCGGAGCAGGGGCACCGGTTGTCGGAGCTCGCGCAGCAGGACAGCTACAGCTACGAGCTGGCGCGGCTGTTCATCGGCGCGGAGGACGAGGCGGAGCTGGAGGCCAAGTACGACCAGTGCGTGCGGATGCTGCCCTTCGAGTTCGAGGAGGCCGCACGTGGCTGACACCGAGCTGCGCTTCCTGCGGGAGCTCCCCGGCGAGGTCGTCGAGGACGAGCACGTGTGGATCCCGATGTCGGACGGCACGCGGCTGGCCGCCCGGATCTGGCGGCCGGCGGACTCCGCGGAGCAGCCGGTGCCGGCGGTCCTGGAGCTGATCCCGTACCGCAAGCGGGACCTCACCGCCTACCGCGACTCCATCCACCACCCCTACATGGCCGGCCACGGCTACGCGTGCGTCCGGGTGGACCTGCGGGGGAGCGGGGACTCCGAGGGCGTGCTGACCGACGAGTACCTCGAGCAGGAGCTCACCGACGCCGAGGAGATCCTCGCCTGGCTGACCGAGCAGCCCTGGTGCAACGGATCGACCGGCATGATGGGCATCTCCTGGGGCGGCTTCAACGCCCTGCAGGTCGCCGCCCGCCGTCCCCCGGGGCTGAAGGCGATCCTGACGGTCTGCTCGACCGACGACCGGTACGCCGACGACGTGCACTACATGGGCGGCTGCCTGCTCAGCGACAACCTCTCCTGGGCCTCGACGATGTTCGCCTACAACTCGAGCCCGCCCGACCCGGCGCTGGTGGGGGACCGGTGGCGGGAGATGTGGCTGGACCGCCTGCACGGCAGCGGCCTGTGGCTGGAGGAGTGGTTGCGCCACCAGACCCGGGACGAGTACTGGCGGCACGGCTCCGTCTGCGAGGACCCCGCGGACGTCCAGTGCGCTGTCCTGGCGGTCAGCGGCTGGGCGGACGGGTACTCCAACGCCGTCTTCCGGATGATCGACAGCCTCGACGCGCCGCGCAAGGGGCTCATCGGACCCTGGTCGCACAAGTACCCGCACCTGGGCCAGCCCGGCCCGGCCATCGGCTTCCTCCAGGAGGTCGTCCGGTGGTGGGACCGCTGGCTCAAGGGCATCGACAACGGCGTCACCGGCAACCCGGCGCTGCGGGTCTGGATGCAGGACAGCGTGCCGCCGCTGACCGCCTACGAGGACCGCCCCGGCAGGTGGGTGGGGGAGCCGAGCTGGCCCTCGCCGCACATCCGCGAGGTCGCCTACCCGCTGGCCCGCAACCGGCTCGCCGCCGGCGGGGAGGTGGTGCCCGAGGAGTCGTTGGGCATCGAGTCGCCGCTGTCGGTGGGGCACTTCGCCGGCAAGTGGTGCTCGTACAACGCGCCCCCCGACCTGCCCTACGACCAGCGCGAGGAGGACGGCGGCTCGCTGGTGTTCGACAGCGATGTCCTGGAGCAGCAGTACGAGATCCTCGGCGCGCCGGCGGTGGAGCTGGAGGTGACCAGCAGCCGACCGAACGCGATGGTGGCGGTCCGGCTCTCCGACGTGGCGCCGGACGGCCGGGCCACCCGGGTCACCTACGGGCTGCTCAACCTCACCCACCGGGATGGGCACGCCGACCCGGAGCCGCTGGTGCCCGGCCAGCGCTACCGGGTCCAGGTGCAGATGAACGGTGTGGCCCACGCCTTCGCGGCCGGCCACCGCATCCGGCTGTCGCTGTCGACCTCGTACTGGCCGCTGGCCTGGCCCTCCCCGGAGTCACCGCGGCTGGAGGTGACGACCGGGTCGAGTCGGCTGTGTCTGCCCCACCGGCCGCTCGGGGAGTCCGACGAGGTCTCGGTCCAGCCCTTCGAGGAGCCCGAGGGGGCCGAGCCGATCGCGGTCACGAACGTGCAGCCCGGCGAGCACCGCTGGCAGGTCACGCGGGACCTGATCGGCTACGAGTCCGCCCTGGAGGTCGTCAACGACCTGGGGGTCGTGCGGTTCGACGACATCGACCTGGAGGTGACCCGGCGGGCCGAGGAGCGCTACAGCTCCGTGGGGGACGACGTGGGGTCCGTCTGCGGGGAGACGACGTGGCGGATGGCCTTCCGCCGGGGCGACTGGCACGTGCGGACGGTGACCCGCACCGTGCTGACGTCCACCGCGACCGACTTCTGCCTGCACGCGGAGCTGGACGCCTTCGAGGGCGAGCGGCGCGTCGTGTCGCTGAACTGGGACCGGACGGTGCCGCGGCACCTCGTCTAGCTGTACTGAGCAGGACCGTTGTTGACGCGGGAGCGACCTCCGGGTCGGGTGGAGCTGTCTGACGGCATCCATTCCGACCGCGGAGGTCGCTCGTGTCCCACGCTAACGCCCGACTGACTCCGGCCGGG